>CAZNGL010000073.1:0-14044 GCA_964572405.1 uncultured Bacteriovoracaceae bacterium | reverse complement strand
CCCCCCGGGCTGAGCAACTACTGGGGGTACAGTCCCATGGCGTTCTTTGCGCCCCACAGCGGGTACAGCTCGGCGCGTGATCCGCTGCAGGCCCTGGACGAGTTCAGGGACATGGTGAAGGCCCTGCACGCGGCCGGCATCGAGGTCATCATGGACGTGGTGTTCAACCACACCGCCGAGGCCGGGCACGAGGGCCCCACCCAGTCGTTCAGGGGGCTCGAGAACACGACCTATTACATCTACGACCTGGTGCACCGGCGCTACGAGAACTACAGCGGCTGCGGGAACACGGTGAACACCAACCACTCCGTGATGCGCAGGCTGATCTCCGAGTGTCTGCGCTACTGGGTGGAACACATGCACGTGGACGGGTTCCGCTTCGACCTGGCCTCGGTCATGGCCCGGGGCGAGAGCGGCGAACCCCTGGAAAGGCCCCCCATCCTGTGGTCCATCGAGTCCGACCCGGTGCTCGCCGGGACCAAGATCATCGCCGAGGCCTGGGACGCTGCCGGGCTGTACCAGGTGGGCTCGTTCATCGGGGAGCGGTTTGCCGAGTGGAACGGCCAGTTCCGGGATGATGTGAGGCGGTTCGTCAAGGGGGACCGGGCCGAGGTGTTCCGGCTCACCAACCGCATCCTGGGGAGCCCGGACATCTACCCGCAGCCCGATCGGGAGACCAACCGCAGCATCAACTTCATCACCTGCCACGACGGGTTCACCCTGAACGACCTCGTCTCCTACAACGAAAAGCACAACGAGGTGAACGCCGAGCAGAACAGGGACGGCAGCGACTACAACTTCAGCTGGAACTGCGGCGTGGAAGGGCCGTCTTCCAGCAGGGCCGTGGAAGCCCTCAGGCTGAGACAGATCAAGAACTTCCTCACCATTTTGTTCATATCCCAGGGCACGCCCATGCTCCTCATGGGTGACGAGGTGCGCAGGTCCCAGCGCGGCAACAACAACGCCTACTGCCAGGACAACGAGATATCCTGGCTCGACTGGAACGCCATGAAGAAGCACGGCGACCTGCTGCGGTTCGTGCAGGGGTTGATCCGGTTCTCGCGGTCCCACTCGGTGTTCAACCTCTCCCACATCCCCCGGCAGCCCTACACGGAAGGCGATGCGCACGTTTCCTGGCACGGGGTGCGCAAGAACAGGCCCGACCTGGGGGACGAGTCCAGGAGCATCGCGTGCGAGCTCAAATCCAGGCTCGACGGCGAGCACGTGTTCATCATGATCAGCTCCTTCTGGGAGCCCCTGGCCTTCGAGTTGCCCAGGTGTGATGCGGGGTATGCGTGGCACCGTGTCATCGACACCTCCCTGAAGCCCGGAGAGGACTACTGCCCGCCCGGCAGGGCCCCCCGGATCGCGGGGAGGAGGTACCTGCTCAAGGACCGGTGCGTGGCCGTGCTGGTGGCGCGCAGGGCCAAGGCGCCCAGGGCCGAAGCGACGGATCGGACATGACGGGGCACATTTCCCATTGATGACAGAAGGGTTTCGAGGTATTGACTCGGGAGCGGTTGTTGATATTAATACCATCATGAGCCCGTTGTTGCCGGGTTCTTTCCAGCAAGGAGGAAGGGATGAGCATTAAGAAGCAGTATCTGAAGACCAAACCGGAATGCAAGGTGACATTCTCGCTCCCCAGGGACTTGAGCAGGGCTGCGGGCTCTGTTTATCTGGTGGGTGAATTCAATGGCTGGGACACGGGTTCACACCCCATGAAGCTGCACAAGGACGGCTCATTCAACCTCACCATCAACCTTGAGAAGGACAGGGAATACCAGTTCCGCTACCTCATCGACGGCACCATCTGGGAGAACGATGACTGCGCCGACAGATATGTGCGGAGCCCCTACGGAGACAGCGACAACTCCGTGGTCATCGTCTGATCGGGTCGCTTCACCATCACACAGGCAGGAGGGATGCCGGGGACTCCGCTCATGCAGGGGGATCGTGGCACACGACCATATGGACACACCCGATGAGCGCGATGCCTTCCAGGACGAGATCGCCCGGATAGCCAACAGCTCGCCCTACTACCGGCACGTGCGGATGCAGGTGGTGGAGTTCAGCACCAACGGCTGCATCATGACCATGCAGGCAGGGCATGATCACACCAATCTGTACGGGAACACCCACGGCGGGGCCATCGCCTCCATCGCGGACTCGACGTGCGGGATCTCGCTGGTTCCGGCGCTTGCCGCCGACGAGTATGCCATGACCCAGCACCTGGCCGTGAGCTACCTCAGGCCCGCAGGGACGGGGCTCCTCAGGGCCGAGGGGAGACTCATCTCCCGGGGCAGGAGTTCCGCCGTCCTGGAGGCCGACGTGTTCAACGAGAAGGGCGAGCTCGTGGCCCATGCCCACACCATCCACAGCATCAGGAAGAGGCCGGGCGGGTTCCTGGCCAAGGGCGGGCCGCCCGGAAAACCCTGATACCCCCGGTCAGGCAAAAAAACCGATCACGAAGACCCCGCACACCATGACAGCGGCGCCGAGAAGCCGTTCCCCGATGTCTTCCTCTTTGAACAGGAATGCCCCGTAGAGCACCCCGAAGAGGAGGCTCGTCCGTTTCACCGCGATCATGTAGGCTGCCTGGACCAGGGAGATCGCCGTCATGTGGCTCAGGACCATGACGGCGAACACGGCACCCACCGCGAGGCCGGACAGCGGCCGAGAGAAGAGGCTTGCCACCCGTACGCCGGGCACCAGTGGCATGAGCAGGAGCATGAGGACCGACAGGCACGTGAAGTACACGATGCCGAAGAAGGCCGGGCTCGAGTGGAGGACCCCCACCTTGCCCAGCGCGGAGGTGACGGCGTAGATCATGGAGACGAGGAGCATGAGCCGGGACCCAGGTTCCCGGGCGATGGCCCCCAGGGGGCCGAGCAGGCCCGTCTTCGCCTTTGAGAGGTTCAGGAGGTAGGAACCCGCGACGATGAGCGCGATGCCGAGCACCCCCTGCAGGCTGAGGTGTTCGCCGAGGATGATGCGTCCGGACAGGATGAGAAATGCAGGGGTGAAGGCGAGGAAGGGCAGGGTCAGGGACAGGGGAGATGCCTTGATGGCCTTCATGGAACAGATCAGGCCCATGATCTCCAGGGGCAGCCCGCAGGCGATGACCGTCCAGAACACGCGGTCGACCTGTGGCCAGGGGATGATGAACAGAACCGGCGCCAGCCAGGGCAGGGCGTATCCCACCCGGACCGCGCCCATCTCATAGGGGCTCAGGTGCCCAAGACGCCCTTTCAGCAGCGCATCGGCGGTGGCCGAGGATATGGCAGCAGTGAACGACAGGACGAGCCATGTCATAGTATCCCACAGCACCACACAACGGTCCTGCGCATCAACCATTTTTTCGTTCAGGCCCCGGACGGACCCCGCCTGAGCGATTTTTCCCGGAGAGGTTGCTTCTGAACGGCAGAGCCCTATATTGGTAGCATACGGAGAGGGTGAGAAAATGAGAGGGCACTCGTGGGGGTACATATGAGTGAAAAGAGATTCACTACGCTGGAAACCATGGTGGCCTATCATGAAGACACGATCCAGAAGCTCAATGAAGTGGTATACAAGCAGCAGGTCATGATCGACAGGATGGAGGAGCGGATCGACGCCCTTGCGCGGCTCCTCCAGGGAACCGATCAGCCCGCTGCCGATGCGGCGGACAAATAGCTCTTCCGCTGTTTAGTTCCTCGAGAGCGGCCATGGGATTTCCTGGGCAACAGGCACGGGATTCATCGAGCCTGGTGCAGGATCTCGGCCAGTTCGTCGTCCGTGAGCACGATGGGGTTTCCCTTCATGCTGCTGGCGCGCCGGGCACCGGTCACGAGCTCGGGGAAGAGACCCTCGTCGATCCCGAGGGAATGCAGCGGCTCCACGTGCAGGGAAGATCCGAGGTCCTTCAGCCAGCCTATGCCGTCTTCGGCAGTGGCCGAGGCCTTGCCGGTCATGATCCGGGCCACCTCCCTGAACCGCTCCAGCGCATGGGACTCGGGCATGCGCCGTCTCAGGGCCCGGACATTCACCTCCATCACGTGGGGCAGCAGGGCCGCGCAGATGAGCCCGTGGGGCGTCCGGCACCGGCCTCCGGCAGCGGCGGCAAAGCCGTGCACCGCGCCCAGCCTGGCGTTGGCCAGGGCGATGCCGCTGAACAGGCTCGCCAGGGCCATGTCCTCGCGGGCATTCGCGTTCCCGCCGTCTTCATACACGGTCCTGATGGACCGGCAGGCCCTGGTCAGACCCTCCCTGCAGATGCCGTCGGTGAGGGGATTGGCCCCGCTCGACACGAAGGATTCCACCAGCTGGGTCAGGGCGTCGAGCCCGGTGCTCGCGGAGATGCCCGGGGGAAGCGAGAGGGTCAGCTCCGGGTCCACCACCACCAGTCTGGGCAGCATGAGCGGCGAGCGGAGGCTCACCTTGACCCCGTGATCCTCGGCGATGATCACCGCGTTCCTGGTCACCTCGCTGCCGGTGCCCGCGGTGGTGGGCACGGCAATGTACGGGGCGGGGGGGCTGGAGAGCGGCCGGGCATTTCCCACCACCTCCAGGTAGTCGGTCAGTTCCCCGGGGTTGCTCATCATGGCTGCCACGGCCTTGGCCGTATCCATGGCGCTGCCGCCGCCGATGGCCAGGACGCAGTCGCACCCGTTCTCGCGTGCCTTCGACAGCCCCTGCTGGACGGTGGTCGTGGTGGGTTCGGAAGCGACCTGAAACAGGACGGTTCCCAGTCCGCGGTTTTTCAGCCTGTCCACGATGCCCTGCCACCGGTGGGAGCTCTTCCCGGTCACGAGGAGGCACTGCCTGCCCAGGGAAGGGGCGGCATCCACCACCTCGCCGATGCACCCCTGCCCGAAGACGATCCTGCCCGCTGTGGCGAATTCAAACCGCATGCGTCCCCCGTTCATCCATGGCCCACCCTGTCACCAACCGGCATCTGCAGGGAAGACGTTCGTGTACCGGATGCTGCTCCGCGGTTCGGCCATCATGGGCTCCACCTCGTCACGCCAGGCCTTGTAGTGGGCGGTCTCCTTGTGCTTGGCCGGGGCCTCCCGGGAGCGGTAGACCTCCACGAGCACGAACCGTGACGGGTCGTCTTCCTGCTCCACGACATCGAACCGGGCAATGCCCGGCTCTTTCACGCTGTTCTGTGCGTTGGTGCGGGTCGCCTCCTTGAAGGCCTCGATGGAATCCTTCTTCACATGGACAAAGACGTGGACAATGACCATGGAACACCCCCCCCCTCTTTCCTGTGGAGTTCATGCGATACCATAGTGCCTGTTCCGCCCGTGCATCAAGCTGAAAAAGCGGGGGTGCCCCAGGTCATGGAGGCGCCCGGCATAGGGCGGGCATAAGCGTTGCTCCTCACGATGGTCGGGGCATTGTCCTGCATGGAGGTTAGCATAATTGTATTCGTTTATTCCTGAATGATCATATGCCGAAAAGACCTCCATGGAGGTATTCCACCCCATCCCCGTTGACGTGATGCAGATGGGCGAAAAGACCGTGGTGGACCTGTTCATCCTCCACGAGGGGAGGCACATGCCTTTCCTCGGCACGGGCGGGGTCTTCACCAGGGAGCACCTCGCCGAGCTGAGCCGCTTCGGCATCACCAGGGTGTTCATCCGCGGCGGGGATGCCAGGGCCTTCGAGAAGTACGTGCACGATTTCTCGGAGATGATCCTCAACGATCCCACGATCCCCCCCAGGGTCAAGGAGGCAACGTTCTACGTCTCCGCCAGCCACGCCCTCAGGAAGGCCATGATCGACCCCGGTCAGGAGCGTTTCGAGGAGATCAGGAAGACCATCAGGCCCATGCTGAAAAACATCATGATGAACAAGGTGCTTCTGAACGACCTCTTCTCCATCACCGAGCACGATTTCATCACCTATACGCACAGCATCAACGTGGGCATCTACGCCACAGCCCTGGTCATGAACCTGCACGGCGTAGAGGCCCCCATGAGCATGGAGGGCCTGGAGCGCCAGTGCTACGGGTACTTCCTCCATGACATCGGGAAGTGCATGATGCCGCTGAGCATCCTCAAGAAGCCCGGCAAACTAGACGAGGAGGAGTGGGTGGTCATGAAGAAGCATCCCCAGTGGGGGTATGCCATCCTCATGGAGACCGGCTTCCTCACCGACGAGGCTGCGTACATCTCCATGCAGCACCACGAGCGGCCCAACGGGAGCGGTTACCCCTTCGGCATGACCGACATACACCCCTGCGCCAGGATCTGCGCCTTTGCGGATATCTTCGACGCCCTGATATCCGAGCGTCCCTACAAGTCCCCCATGAAGCCCCTGGATGCCATCGGGATCCTGAAGAAAGAGATCTACACCGATTTCGACAGGACCCTGGTGGATACCTTCACCCGCATGCTGGGTCTGAACGAGGAACAGGTGCCGCTGCCCCGGGCGGCTGCCGGCATGTGATCATCCGTACTGTTCACACTAGATCTTCTGCACCATGCTTGAAAATCCCTTGACAGGGAGAACGATTCCCGGTATTAATTGGTCCGACCACCCGACCAATAAAGGAGGCATCCATGAACATGCCCGCAGCCAGGATGGGACAGCTCAGCAGGAGCAGGCTCTACGAGAAGGTCTCGGCCATCCTGCTCAAGCAGATCATCAAGGGGGAGATCCCCGTGGGCCGCAAGCTGCCAACGGAGCGCAACCTGGCGCTGTCCTTCGACGTGAACCGCTCCACCATCCGCGAGGCCCTCAAGAAGCTGGAGTCCCTGGATGTCATCGAGATCAGGCACGGCGACGGGGTGTACGTGAAGGACTACCTGGAAAGCCCCAGCCTGGACCTCATCTACGCCCTGTTCTACATGGACGACACCTTGGATGCGGACATCCTCATGACCCTGCTCGAGGTGAGGGGCATCCTGGTGCCCGAGATGGCGGCCAACGCGGCCTGCAACAGGACCCCGGAACACCTCGAACAGCTCCACAGGGCCGTGTTCGAGAGCGCGGACAGGAGCGTGCTGGAGCGGGACATGGCGGTCCACCACGTCATCGCGCGGGCGAGCGGCAACATCCTCTACCTCATCCTGCTCAACTTCTTCAACCGCTTCTTCGTGGACTTCGGCCACCTCTACTTCGATGTCCCGGAGAACGCAGAACGCTCCGAGCGGTTCCACAGGGATATCTACGAGGCCATCAGCCGGGCCGACCCAGATCAGACCAGGCAGGTCATGCGGGAGGTGCTCGTGTACGCACAGCAGGCCATACGCGCCCACATCGCGAGAATCAGGGAAAAGGGAGATACGCCATGAAGAGATTTATCGAGGAACCCTGCGGCTCTGCCTTCGACGTGATCATCGTGGGCGGGGGCATCACCGGGGCAGCGGTGGCCTATGAGGCCGCGAGCCGGGGCCTGAAGGCCGCGCTCGTGGAGAAGAGGGACTTCTCCTGGGCCACCTCGGCCGCTACCTCCAAGCTCATCCACGGCGGGCTGCGCTACCTGGCCAACGCCGAGTTCGGCCTGGTGAGGGAGTCCCTCAAGGAGCGCAGGACCCTGGAGAACATCGCCCCCAATTTCGTCCACCCCATCCCCATGATGATGGTGCACGATGGGGTGTGCCCGAAAAACAATGCCGTGGAGATCGGCATCGGGCTGCGGATCTACGACGCCCTTTCCTACGACCGCAACCGCACCTGGGACAGGAGCAAGAAGATCCCGGCACACCGGAAGGTCTCTCCCGCGGAGGCGTACGTGCTGGAGCCGGGGATCATCGCTCAGGACATGAAGAGCGCGTCCGTGTTCTACGACTGCGCGAACATCTTTCCCGAGCGCCTCACCCTGGCCTTCATCAAGTCCGCGGTGCACCACGGTGCCAGGGTTGCGAACTACGCACAGGTGCAGGGCTTCGTGGCGAACGGCAACGGGCGGATCAGCGGCGTCCGCGTGCGCGACCTGCTCGCCGGGAAGGAGGTGGAGATCAGAGGGACCATGGTCATCAACTGCGCCGGACCCTGGGCGGATCTCCTCCTCGGCCTGGCAAGGCATGATACCGCCGCGGGAACGCTCAGGCGCTCCGAGGGCATCCACATCGTCACCAGAAAGCGGGTGAACACCCACGTGGTGAGCTACATGTCCCGGGAAGCCAGGCACTTCTTCATGGTGCCCTGGCGGAACCACACGCTCATCGGCACCACGGACCAGCCCTTCACGGGCGACCCGGACGACTACCGGGTGAGCGCGAAGAGCATCCGCGGTCTCATGGAGGAGGTGAACATGACGCTGGGCGCCGAGGCGGTGACCATGGACGATGTCCTGTACACCTACGGCGGCCTGCGGCCCCTGGTGGAGGACGCCTCGGCCGACACCTACGGCGCGTCCCGGCGCTACGAGATCTACGACAACGGGGCAGACGGCCTGGAAGGCCTCGTCACCGTGGAGGGAGGCAAGTTCACCACGAGCAGGAACCTGGCGGAAAAGGCCATTGACCTGGTGGAGCGGAAGCTGGGCCGGAAAAAGACCGCCTCCCCCACGGCCCGGCGCTATCTCTGGGGCTCCCAGATCCCGGACATGAAGGCCTTCGTGCTGGACACGTCCCGGAAGAACAGGGATTTCGGCGCTGACACGACCCGGTACCTTGCGCTGAACTACGGCACCGAGACGGAGCCGGTCATGACCCTGGCCCGCAACGAGACAGGCCTCAGGGAGAGCCTGAACGCCGACGGTGAGATCCTGGCCCAGGTGGTCTATGCGGTGAGGAACGAGATGGCCCGCACGCTTTCCGACATCGTGCTCCGCCGCACGGGTATCGCCACGCTGGGAAACCCCGGCACGGAGGTGCTCGAGAAGGTGGCCGGCATTGCGGGGCGCGAGCTCGGCTGGGAGGAAAAACGTGTGGACAGTGAGCTGGTCCTGACCATGGAGGCCCTGAGGGTCCCCGTTGACTGAGGAGGAGCACGGCATGAAGCGATTTACCCCCAAATGGACGGAAACGGCCCCGCCGAAGGGTTCCTGGAGGTCCGTGTTCAAGTACGGGAATCCATCCGAATTCAAGCACCCGAGCCGCGGATGGTACGAGATGATCAAGCAGGACTTCTGCATGACCGATGCCGACTTCCGGGCCCGGAAGGACGAGGGCCTGGAACAGGTGCGCCTGAACAGGCCGGTTGGCCTGGAACCCCGGCACCGCGCCCGGTTCGAGGAGATGGTGGGCGTCCAGAACGTGCAGTCGGATGACTACAGCCGCGTGCGCTACGCCAGCGGCAAGACCACGGAGGAGATGCTCGAGCTCAGGCGCGCCGTGGTGGAATCCGCCGCAGACCTGGTGATCCACCCCCGGAACAAGCAGGACGTGCGGCAGATCGTTGCCTACTGCCACGAACATGCCATACCCATCTATGCCTTCGGCGCCGGAAGCTCGGTGAACTTCGGGGTGCGGCCGGCACAGGGAGGCATCTCGCTGGTGCTGAGCACGCACATGAACAGGGTCCTGGATGTCAGCGAGCTCAACCAGACCGCGACGGTGCAGCCCGGCATATACGGGCCGGCCTATGAAGAGGCCCTGCGCATGGCGCCCGAGCTGTTCCACACAGCTCACCGCTACACCTGCGGCCACTTCCCCCAGTCCTTCGAGTACTCGAGCGTGGGCGGCTGGGTCGTGACGCTCGGCTCGGGCCAGGCGTCGTCCTACTACGGCGATGCCTGTGACCTGGTCATCAGCCAGGAATACGTCACCCCCGTGGGCACCTTCAGAACCCACGACTACCCGGCCACGGCCACGGGCCCCAAGGTGAACGACATCATGAAGGGCAGCGAGGGGTGCTACGGCATCCTGGTGGAGGTCACCATGAAGATCTACCGGGCCATGCCGGAGAACACCCGGTACTTCAGCTTCATGTTCCCCTCCTGGGAGGCGGCCGTGGATGCGAGCCGCGAGGTCTGCCAGGGCGAGTTCGGCATGCCCGCCGTGTTCAGGATCTCGGACCCCGAGGAGACCGACCGGGGGCTCAAGCTCTACGGCATGCCAGGATTCGTGGATGTCTTCCTGCAGAAGAAGGGGTTCAGGCCCATGGAGCGCTGCCTGTGCCTGGGCACCGCCGAGGGACAGAAAGACTTCGCGCGGAACGTCCGGCAACAGGTCAGGAGGATCTGCAGGGACAAAGGCGCCATCTCGCTGGGCGGCTATGCGGCACGGAAGTGGGAGCACACCCGCTACAAGGAGCCCTATATGCGGGAGGACCTCATGGACTACGGCGTCCTCATCGACACCCTGGAGACCTCGGTGACCTGGGCCAACCTGCACCGTGTCCACCGTGAGGTGCGCGAATACATCAAGGCCAGGCCGCAGACCATGTGCATGACCCACGCCTCCCACTTCTATCCCCAGGGCACGAACCTCTACTTCGTCTTCCTGATGAAGACGGACGACCTGAACGAGTTCAGGACCTTCCACCGGGGCATCATCGAGCGCATCTGCGCCAGTGGCGGTTCGCTGAGCCATCACCACGGTGTGGGCCGCATGATCGGCCCCTGGATGGAGGCGCACCTGGGGCCTGAACAGATGGCCGTGCTCAGGGCCCTGAAGAGGCACTTCGATCCCAAGGGCATCATGAATCCGGGAGGGCAGATGGGTCTCGACTGAGGAGTCCGGCCCCGTTGTCATGAACGCGGCCGCGTGCTATATGGTGGGCATACATCACCCATGGTTTACCCTGTTCTGCAAAAAGGAGACCCTGCATGAAAAAGCTCATCATCGCCGCAGGCATCGTCATCGGCATCGTGGTTATCCTGGCAGCGCTACCCTTTGTCATTGACCTGAACAAGCACAAGGGCGCCATCCTCCAGGGCATGAAGACCGTGACGCAGCGCCGGGTGGACTTCGAGGGGATCAGGCTCACCATCCTGAGCGGCCTGGGCGTCGAGATCCGGGGACTTCGCATCGCGGACGACCCCGCCTTTTCAAAAGAGAGCTTTCTCACGCTGAAGGCTGCCCGGGTCAAGGTCGGGCTCGTGCCCCTGCTCAGAAAGGAGATCGTGGTGCACGAGATCGTGCTCGACGAGCCACGGGTGCACCTCGTCAGGGACAAGGGCGGCAAATTGAACACCTCGACCCTGCTCCTGCCAAAGCCGGAAGAGCCCAGGGAGAAGTCCGCCGTGGAGCTGAGGGTGAACAGGGTCGAGATACAGGGCGGATCCCTCAGCTACCGGGACGACAAGCTCAAGCCCGGTGCCGAGCCTTTCGTGGCGAGCGACATCGGCCTGGAAACCCGGGGCCTGTCGCTGTCGGAACCCATCCCGTTCACGCTGGCCGCGTCCGTGACGGGCGGCAAGGGCCGGAACATGAACGTGACCGGCACCATCGGTCCCATGCCCGAAGGGGCGGGCTTCGGCCAGGCCCCCCTCGACGTGCACATGACCATCGACTCCCTGGCCCTGGCGGCGCTGCCGGTGAAGGTGCCGGTGAGCTCCGGATCCATGAAGGCGGACATCACGCTCAAGGGCACCCTGAAGGACCGCATCGAGTCGAAGGTCGCCCTCGACCTCGCCGGGATCGTTCCCACGGGCCCGAAGCCCGCCGGGAAGGTTCCGGGCATATCCTGCTCCCTGAAGAGCGACATGGTCCTGGAGCTCGCCCGGGAGCAGCTTTCCATACGGGGCGGCACCTTCGCCCTCGGCCAGGACACGGGCACCTTCGAAGGCACGGTGACCGGGTTGAAGAAGGCCCCGGCCTGGGACATCACGGTCCGGTCCGACCGCATCACGCCTGCGGCGATCCTGGAGCAGCTTCCCGGCCTCGCCGCAAAGATCCCGCCCAAGCTCTCCCTCAAGGGGCCTGCCTCCTTCACCCTCGTCACGACGGGCAGCAGGGCCGGTTTCGACCTGAAGACAAGAGTGGACATGCGGCCCACGGCCGTGGCCTTTGGCACCCTCTTCGACAAGCCCGCAGGAAGCCCGTTCGTCTTCACAAGCACCATACGGAAGAACCCCGAGGTCACGGAGATCGCGGGGCTGGACTTCGACCTCGGCCCCATCCAGGCAAGGGGCTCTGGCGAGGTGCGGAAGATGGGCGAGACCTCCCGCTTCCAGGTGCACATCGATACCCGTCCGGTCCCCCTGCAGACAGCCCAGTCGCTCATTCCCATGCTCAGGAAGTTCCAGCCCACCGGGAACATGACGGTGAAGACCCTGGTGAACGGCGGCAGCGGAAGCCCCATGGCCATCAACGTGCATGCCGTCTCCGAACGCATGGGCCTGGTGCTCGCCAGACCCAGGGAGGGCGCCGCTCCCAGGTCCACGGTCATGGCAGGCCCTTCCAGGGCGGACATGAAACAGGTGACGCTCACCGTGGACGCCATGAAGAAGGACAAGGCCCTGAACGCCCAGGGAGCACTGAAGTCCCAGGGCGGGACCTTCATGAATGTGCCGTATGCCACCCTCACCAGCGCCTTCCGCCTGGCCGGAGACAGGCTGAACGTGACATCCTTCGATCTCGCCGCGCTGAAAGGCTCCATCAGGGGCTCCGCCTCCTACGACCTCAAGAGCAAGGCGTGGGAGGCCTCGCCGGTGTTCAACAACGTGCAGGCGGGCAGCATCCTTGACACGCTCACCAGCTTCAAGGGCGTGTTCACCGGCACGGTGACCGGCGACCTCAGGGTGAAGGGCGTGGCAGGCGCACCCGCCCTGAACAGCCTCGGCGCCAAGGGAAACCTCTCCATCAGCAGGGGGGAGTGGAGGAACTTCGACCTTGCGGGAACGGTGCTGAGCTCCGTGCTGGGCGTCCCCGGGGCGTCAGAGATCTTCGGTTTCGCCCCGGCCGAGGTCCAGCGCTACGACACCACCCGCTTCGAATCGCTCAACACCAGCATCGATCTGTCGAAGAAGGTGATCAACGTGGACACCATGAAGCTGCTGAACATCACGAGCGGCCGTGACGTGGACACCGAGTCGAGCCTGAAGGGCACCATCAGCATGGAGACCAACGAGGTGAACCTGAAGGGGAACGTGGTGCTGCCCAAACGCTTCTCCCAGCGCGTCGGGGCAAAGGCCGAGGCCTTCTCCGCCATCATGAACGAGCAGAAGCGGCTCGTGCTGCCCGTGAGTATCACCGGCTCCACCAAAAAGCCCGTCCCCATGGTGCAGGTGGGTGCCCTGAGCAGCGCCTTCACGAAGTACTACGCCACCAAGGCCCTGGACAGGGGCATGCAGAAGCTGAAGGACAAGGGCCGGCTGCCTGCGGGTTCGGAGGAGACCCGCAGGGCCGTCGACAACGTGCTCGAGGGGCTGCTCAGGAAGAAAAAGCAGGAGGACCGGTGAGCCCCTGTCCCTGATCCCTCCTCACTCCTCCGCCTCCACGGTCCGGGCTATGGGTTTGCCCGCCTCCTCCATCAGGGGGTCCGCGGCGACGTACTCGTCTCCGGCGGTGTCCTCGGCGAGCTTCGGCGGGAGGACCATGAGGATGGCGGGCAGGAAGGTCATGGCCGAGATGGCGATGGTCATCATGTCCACGGCCACGAGGATACCCATCTGGGAGATGATGGCGAACTGGGACGGCACGAGCACCAGGAACCCGGCGGAGATGGCCAGTGCGTTGTAGATGATGGCCCTGCCCGTGGTGTTCATGGTGACGTCGATGGCCTGGGGCACGCTCCGGCCGAGCCTGATCTCGTGGCGGTACCTGCTCAGGAAGTGGATGCAGTAGTCGATGCCCAGGCCGATGTCGATGCTGGCCACCGTGGCGGTGGCCGCGTTGAGCGTCATGCCCGTTGCCCCCATGATCCCGAAGTCGAGCGTGATGGGGATGAGGAGCGGCACCATGCTGTACACGCCCAGCTTGAAGGAGCGGAAGATCACCACGGTGACCAGGAAGCACAGGATCACCGACAGGATGAAGCTCTGGATCTGGCTCTTCACGATGATGGTGTTGAATTCCTTGGCCAGCATGGCGAGCCCGGTGGTGATGAACCGGGCGATGTCAGGCGATGCGTGCTGCTGTTTCTCGAAGCGCTCCACCGTGTCCACCACGTCCTGGGTGAGGTAGCCGCTCTGGGACTTCATCTGGAGCATGATCTGCGCGTC
>CAZNGL010000072.1:0-14097 GCA_964572405.1 uncultured Bacteriovoracaceae bacterium | reverse complement strand
CACGGAAAAGATGTACGAGGTACTGGGCGGTCTGTTCAATCTCCTCATGCAGGACAAGGATCTCTACGACAAGTACATGGAGTCGAACATCGTCATCAAGTTCACCATCAACGACCCCGAGGGCTTCATCTGGCTCACCAACGACGGCAAGGTCATCTGCGGCCCTGCGGACTACAAGCCCACCATCGAGATGACGCTCAGCGGGGACACCTGCCACAGGTTCTGGCTCAAGGAGGTGAGCCTGCCCGTTGCGCTCGCCAAGGGGCTCATCAAGGCAAAGGGGCCCATGCCCAAGGTGCTCAAACTCCTGCCGCTCCTCAAGCCCGCCTACGAGAACTACCCCGCAATCGCCCGGCAGCACGGCCTGCCCATCGCCGGCTGATGCGGGACGTATGGAAGGGAGGACAGACCATGAGCGTTGAGAGAACCCTCAAGCAGTTCGAGGAAGATCGGAAGGAAGCGGCCCGGATCGCTGCCCGCATGCTCCTGGCATCCGCCGTCACCTCGCCGAGAGTCGGCGGGGTGGGCGAGTGCACGGTGCACATCATCGACGACGAGTGCGACATCGAGGACCTCTGCCAGGCAGTGGAAGAGATGAGCACCGAGAACAAGGCGTGGGAATTCTTCCTGCGCGATGCGGCCATGCTGCGCGATGCCGACGCGGTGCTGGTGGTGACCTCGCTCCGCAGCCTCACCGACCCGTCAGACATCAACTGCAACCTGTGCGGCAAGCTCACCTGCGAATACATGCGGAAAGAGGACAAGCTCCCCCCGGAGCCGGGGGTGGCATACACGGGCCCTCTGTGCACCTTCAGGGCCATGAACATCTCGTACGCCGTCGACGGCATCGTGTCGCTGGCCCGCAATTTGGGCATCGACTACGGGGTGTTCTGGTCCGCAGGCGCGGCGGCCATGCGCATGGGCATCCTGCCCAGGGCAACCGGGTTCGCCCTGGCCGTGGCCATCTCGGTGACCGAGAAGAGCCCGTTCAGAGACATCCCGGTGAAGTACGGCGAGATCAACGAGCGTACCATGAACGACCGGATCATCCGCAGGCTCTGGCCGCAGTTCCGGTCCATCTACAGTTAAGGTCGGGAGGTGGAACATGGCTATCAGAGAAATGGACGACATGCTGCAGGCCGGCCTGGACCGTGCCGTGGAGATGATGGCGCTGGCCGCCCAGTCGAGCTTCAAGTTCGGCAACAAGAATACCATGAAGGTCATGAGCATCACCAAGGATGAGATCGAGCAGCTGGCGGAGTACTGCTTCTCGCTCGGCGACATGGCGCCGCTGGCCGCCCGCGACGGCAGGTTCGCGGCGGACCTCGTCAAGGAGCCCTCTGCGGTGCTCCTCATCGGCGACAAGCGCCAGTCTGTCTTCAACTACAACTGCGGCGCGTGCGGGTACCGCACCTGCGCCGAGCTGAACAGGGCCGAGATGGTGGAGTCGCTCACCAGTAACGGCCCGAGCTGCATCTTCCGCAACATCAACATCCACATGGCGGCCAACGCGGCTGCGGCCATGGCCTGGAAGTTGGGCCTGCACTGCAGGGTGTTCTCCACGCTGGCCTTCGCGGCCAAGGCCCTGGAGATCATGCCGGGCGTGGACATGATCGTGAGCATCGCGGTGAGCGCCGCCAAGACAGACCCGTTCTTCGACCGGCACAAGTTCTGGACCCAGGAGGTGTGGGACCAGATCTTCAAGAAGGAATTCCCCACCTTCACCCGGGGATTCATCGGCGCGGTGGAAGACGAAGACTGGTGAGGAGGTTGAACGATGTCGACGAAAACGCACCTGAACCAGGCCATTGCGTCCCACCTGGTGGAGATGAAGACCGAGACCGTGCCGGACAAGGAGATCTACGTCTTCGAGCGGGGCGAGCACGGAGAGGATGTCCTCACCTACCAGAAGCTCCACGACAACTCCAACAAGATCGCCCGGATGCTTCTGGATAAGGGCATCGGGGAGGGCGACACCTTCGCGGTCTTCATGCGGAACGAACCAGAGTTCGTCTACGCCCTGCTCGCAGGAACCACCATCGGGGCCATCATGATCCCCATCGATCCCCGGTCCCGGGGGGAGCGCCTCAAGTTCTTCTTCACCAACTCCGGGGCCAAGGCGGCCATCGTCTCGGACGAGTGCCTGGAACCGCTCGGCGAGGTCATCGACGACCTCAAGGACGTCAGGCTCGTGTCCGTTGCCTACCGCACAGAGCACGGCATCCCCGTTGACAACCGCTTCCACGTGCTGAACGAGACCCTGGAGAAGGACTCGTGGCAGCACGTGGACCAGAAGGTCTTCGATGTCCGCCATCCCATGCAGATCATCTACACCTCGGGCACCACGGGCGACCCCAAGGGCGTGAAGATCCGCAACAACCGCACAGGCATCTACAACATCCTCAACCAGCTCGTGTGGAAGTACAAGCCCACGGACGTGCTCTACAACGGTCTGTCGCTCACCCACGGCAACGCCCAGTCGGTGACGCTGTTCCCCGCGCTGTATGCCGGGATCAAGGCCGTGTTCAGCCCGCGCTTCACCAAGAGCAGGATCTGGGACATCTGCAGGAAGTACGGGTGTACCTCGTTCTCGCTCCTGGGCGGAATGATGGGGGGCATCTTCAACGAACCCGAAAGGCCCGACGACGGGGACAACCCGGTGGAGGTCGTCATCAGCGCCGGCACCCCGCCCGCCATCTGGGAAGCCTTCGAGAAGCGGTTCAACGTCAAAATCCTCGAGTGGTACGCCGCGGTGGAGGGCGGCTTCGCCTACAAGCCCATCGGCAAGGGTCCCATCGGCTCCTTCGGCAAGCCCATCCCCGGGATCATGGAGTTCAAGGTGGTGGACGAGAACGACAACGAGGTGCCCACGGGCGAGAAGGGAGAGCTCATCAGCCGGATGGTCCGCGGCGACACCAAGGTGGACTACCTGGGCCTGCCCGAGGCATCCAAGGAGAAGACGCTGGGCGGCTGGCTGAGGAGCGGCGACATCGTGCACAAGGACGCACAGGGCTGGTACTACTTCGACTTCCGCAAGGGCACCGAGCTCCGCAGGGCAGGCGACTTCATCCAGCCCGACCACGTGGAGCGCATCATCGGGGGGCATCCGGACGTGAGCGAGGTGTGCGTCTACGGGGTGCCCGCAGCATCCGGGGCGCCCGGCGAGAGCGACCTGGTGGCGGCCGTCTCACCCTTCCCGGGGAAGACCATCGACCCGGAGACCGTCTTCGAGCTGTGCCGGAAGGGCCTGGAAGCGAATTTCATCCCGAGCTTTCTCCAGGTCGTGCCGGAGATCCCCAAGACCATCTCGGAAAAGGCCCTGGACCGCAAGCTCAGGGAGGACTTCCTCGCGGGCGGCGGCACCATCTACAAGTACGAGGACTACAAATAACTCGATAGACCCATTCAGGCATTGAAAAGGAGGTTTCTCATGTCATATACGGATCTGAATCTCGACCTCACCGACGAGCATGAGGCACTCAAGGAGAACGCCCACAAGTTCGCCCTCGAGGTGCTCAGGCCAGCGGCCATCGAACTCGACACCATGACGCCCGAGCAGGTCATCGCCAAGGGCTCCCCCTACTGGGACTGCATGAGGAAGATGTACGAGAACGGCTACCACACCGTGCTCATCCCGGACGAGTACGGCGGGCTCGGGCTCGACCCCCTGGGCATCCACATCGTGTTCGAGGAGCTCGGCTACGGCAGCGCGGGGTTCGCGGTGTCCATCGGCGTGTCGTGCTTCTCGGCCTTCTACAGCTCGCTCATCGCGGAGGACCACCACATCAACAAGTTCATCATCCCGTACGCGAAGTGCAGGGACGCCAGCGTCATGTCGTGCTGGGCCATCACCGAGCCCGACCACGGTTCGGACATCCTCATGCCCTTCACGGACAACTTCCACAACCCCAGGATCACCCAGCAGGTCAAGGCCACCAAGAAGGGCGACCGGTACCTCCTGAACGGCCAGAAGGCGGCCTGGGTGTCCAACGGCACCATCGCCACGCAGGCGGCGATCTTCGTGAACATCGACCCGTCCGCGGGCATGGCGGGCGGCGGCATCGGGCTCATCGACCTCACCCAGAAGGGCGTCACCCGGGGCAAGCCGCTCAACAAGATGGGCCAGCGCGAGCTGCCCCAGGGCGAGATCTACTTCGACAACGCCGAGATTCCGGCGGAAGACATGATCATCGACCCGGAAAGCTACGAGATGTTCACTGACATCACGCTCGCCACGGCGAACGCCTGCATGGGCGCCTTCTTCACGGGCGTGGCCCAGTCGGCCTACGACCTGGCGCTCGCCTACACGAAGGAGCGCATCCAGGGCGGCAAGCCGCTGTGCGAGCACCTCTCCGTCCAGAAGAAGCTCTTCGACATGTTCAGCAAGGTGGAGCTCGCCCGGGCGCTCTCCCGGGCAGCACTCCAGTTCAACCTGTCCACCAGCCCGCCCAAGACCCAGTACTCCATCGCCTCCAAGGTGTTCGCCACCACGGCGGCCTTCGAGGTGGCGAGCGACGCCCTGCAGCTCTTCGGCGGCAACGGCCTGTCGAAAGAGTACCCCATCGAGAAGATCTTCCGCGACGCACGGGCCGGCATGATCGAGGACGGCTCCAACGACATCCTGGCACTGGCCGCTGCCGGTCTGATCCTGCGCGGGGAGTGAGGGGGACGCCGCCATGAGTGATGTGTATGTCATCGGAACCGGCATGATCCGGTTCAACAAGTACCCCCAAGGTTCGGTGCGCGGCATGGCAAGGGAGGCCGTGGAGCTCGTGCTCAGGGATGCGGGGCTCACCAGGGACGACATCCAGGCCGCCTACGTCTCGAACACCTTCTGGGGTATGTTCGCCAACCAGCACTCCATCCGCGGAGAGGTCATGCTCTGGGACATCGGCATGGACCGCATCCCCATCGTGAACTGCGAGAACGCGTGCGCAGGGGCCTCCACGGCGATGTACCTCGGCTACACGGCCATCAGGGCGGGCATGTTCGACGTGGTGCTGGCCCTGGGTTCCGAGAAGATCACCCACGAGAACAAGGCCATGTCGCTCGGTGCGTATGCTTCCTGCATGGACGTGGAGAACTTCGCGGCCCACCTCAAGATGTTCGAGGAGCTCAGCACGCGCTTCACGGTGAAGATTCCCGAGGGCCAGAGCCCTCCCGGGGAGGGCAGGAGCGTGTTCATGGACGCCTATGCCATGGGGGCCCGGTGGCACATGTCGCAGTTCGGATCGACCCAGAAACAGCTCGCCGTCATCTGCTCCAAGAATCACCTGCACGGGTCGCTGAACCCGTTGGCCCAGTACCAGACCACCATGGCCGTGGACGAGGTGCTCGCCGACAGGCCCGTCGCATACCCGCTGACCAGGGCCATGTGCGCACCCGTAGGCGACGGCGCCGCGGCTGCCATCCTGTGTTCCGCGTCGTACCTCAAGAAGCTCACGGACGCGAGGCCGGTTCGTATCAGGGCGTCGGTCCTGGGCTCGGGCATGCACCGCGACATCGACGGTCCAGACATCGGGGAGCGGCTCTCCAAGCAGGCCTATGCCACGGCGGGTGTCGGTCCCGAGGACATCGACCTGGCCGAGCTCCACGACGCCACCTCCTACGGCGAGCTCCACCAGACCGAGGCCATGGGGTTCTGCCCCCTGGGTGAAGGGGGCATCTTCGCCGAGTCAGGGGCAACAACGCTGGGCGGCAGGCTGCCGGTCAACACGAGCGGCGGCCTGGAGTGCCGGGGCCACCCCATCGGCGCCTCGGGCCTGGCACAGATCCACGAGGTGGTGACGCAGCTCAGGGGCGAGGCGGGCAAGCGGCAGGTCCAGGGCGCGCGCATCGCGCTCACCGAGAACGGCGGAGGAAACCTGGGTGTGGAAGAGGCCTCCATGACCATCCATATATTCGAGAAGGTATGACATCCTCACCCTCGCAGGGGGCCCGTGCGGCATGGGGAGGGCCCCCTGTTCTTTCTCTTGGAAAGGAGGTCTGACAGGTGAAGCGTGTCTTCATCACCGGGGTGTCCGGCTACTTCGGCTCGAAGCTCGTGGAGCACCTGGCCAGCAAGGAAGATGTGGCCGAGATCGTGGGAATCGACATCAAAGGGCCGAAGAGGCCCTCACCCAAGCTCAGGTTCATCCGGCACGATGTGCGCTCCGACATGCTCCAGATCCTCGAGGGTGCGAAGATCGACTGGGCAATCCACGCGGCCTACATCCTGCCGCCCATCCACGACACCTCACTCATGGAGGACATCAACATCAACGGCACGAGGAACTTCCTCTCGTCATGCCTGAAGGCGGGCATCCCCCGGCTCATGCAGTGCTCGTCCACAACGGCCTACGGCTTCCATGCGGACAACGCCGTGCCGCTCGTTGAGGAGAGCCCGCTCAGAGCCAACTCCGACTTCACCTATGCCAAGAACAAGCGGGAGCTGGAGGCGGTGTGCGCTCAGTTCCGCGCAGAACATCCGCACATACGCCTCACCGTGATCAGGCCCTGCTTCGTCGCCGGGCCTGGGTTCGACAACCCGCTGGCCCGTCACCTGCAGAAGAAGGTCGTGATGATGCCTTCAAAGACCGCGCAGTTCCAGTTCATCCACGAGGACGACCTGGTGGAGATCATCTACCAGCTCCTGGCCCGGGGGAAGGACGGGGTGTACAACCTGGCTTCCGACGGCACCATGGGCTTCGACGAGATGATCCGAGAGCTGGGGAATTTCCGGCTCGGGCTGCCCTACCCGATCCTTTCTGTCCTGAACAGCCTCGCGTGGCGGCTCCACCTGCACTTCATCACCGAGTTCCCGAGCCCGGCGCTCAACATGACGGTCTTTCCCTGGATCGCGGGCAATGATAAGATCAAGCGTGAGCTGGGCTACGTGTTCAGGTACACGACACGCGAGGCCTTTGCGGACTTTGCGCGGCACGTGAAGGCAACCAGGAAGCCACTGCTTGCCCGCATCTTCTCAACAACCGGCAGAACCCACGGAGGATGCATGCCATGACTCTGGACTTCAGGGGGAAAACCACGCTCATCACCGGCGCCTCCATGGGCATCGGCAAGGGCCTGTCCGGACTGTTCGCCCGGGACGGGGCGCACCTGGCCCTGGCTGACCTGCCCTGCCGGCGGCCCGAGCTCGATGCATGGGCAGACGAACTGGAGCGCACCTGCGGCATCAGGACCTGGCGGTTCTCCGGAGACCTCACCGACACGGGCGGCCCGGAGCGACTCCACAAAGAGGTCATACAGACCGCAGGCCCGGTGCAGGTCCTGGTGAACAATGCCGGCATCTGCTCGTACGGTGCCTTCCCCGACATGGAACCGGGCCGCATGGAAAAGATGGTCCTGCTCAACTGCACGGCCCCCATGAAGCTCATGCGCCTGGTGCTCCCGGCCATGCTGGAGCAAAACGAGGGCGCGATCCTGAACGTCTCATCGGTGTCGGCCTTCCAGCCCCTGCCGTCGCTGGCGCTCTACGCCGCCACCAAGGCCTTCCTGCAGTCGCTCACAGAGGCGGTCGCCTCCGAGCTGCCCTGGCGGTCCAGGATCGTGGTGACCACCCTGAACCCGCCCTTCACGAAGACCGCCCTCATCAGCGATGCGGGCCTTCCGGACGACTTCATCCCGTACACCATCTCGTTCAAGACCATGGAGGAGGTGACCGAGCAGGGGTACCGGGCATTCAAGGCGGGCAGGAAACTCTGCATGCCCGGGTGGCAGAACAGGCTGCTCCACCTGGGCCTGGTCAGGCTCTCACCGCGAAGCGTGGTGAACCTCGCGGGCAGGCTCGCCATGAAGAGGTGGTCGGATTACGTGAAGATCTGAGGCATGGGCCTCTGGGCCGGCTGTCATTCGATGGTCTTGAGGTACACGACCTGCCGCTCGGTCTCCGTGAACCCCACCGCCTGGTGGAAGAGCATGCTCCGCGTATCGGTGTCCCGGGCGTCCGAGCCCATCTCGACGCACCCCCTGCCACGTGCCCACTCCTGGCCGGAGCGGACCAGGGCGCGCCCTATGCCGCAGCCCCGTGCCCGGCTGCGGACAAAGATGCCTTCCAGGTAGCCCACCGGGCTCGTGGTGCAGCCGTCCACATACTCACGGGTCGAGACCTCCACAAAGCCCACGGCACGGCCGTTCGTGTCCATGGCCAGGAACGCGGCCTCCCTCCTCGACCGAAGGATGCGGGCGATCTCGCGGGCAGACTCGTCCCGCGGGCACTCGGGCCACAACTCGAGGCGCATCGAGATCCACTCCTGGAGCATGCCCTCCTCAGCGGGGACGATGAAGAACTCCTGTACGCTGAACTCCGGGTCCGCGTCGTGAGCCCGGAGGCCCCCGGGCTTCCCCTCGTGCGGTACGACTGACGGTCCCTCCTCCGCCGGCATCTCCTCCCTCCGCCTCGATGCCATCAGCCGGGCGCATACGGAAGTGAAGGCGGGTTCCCATACGTGGGGGTGTGACCCCGGCAGGGACGCCTCGTCTCCCGGCGCGGCATGCCGGCACCCGATGACGCGCACCAGGGCAATGGTGCCGCCCGCATCCCTCAGGAGCGCCTCCTCGTCCGAGGGGAAGATGCCCGTGCCGAGAGACTCCACCGCCCTCTCGTGCTGCGCCCAGTGCCGCCAGCCGTCGGGCATGGCGTCGGCGATCTCGATGGATACGAGGCCGGTCTTCTCCCAGTGCCGCCGCCACCACTGAGCGCTGTGGAAGGTGAAGCAGTCGGGGTCCCAGAATACCCTCCCGTTCGCCTGCGGCCTGAGCAGGTGCCCGGGCGGGGCACCGTCCAGCTCGCGGGTCAGGCCGGGGACCACGATGCCGATCCTGCCGCCGGGGCGGAGGTATCGCTGGATGTAGCTGAGATAGAGATCGTCTGTCCCGTAGTACATGTACGAGTCGAAGGACACGACGGCGTCGAAGAAGTTCTCGGCAAAGGGCAGCGCGTGGGCCTCCGCATGGACCGGAAAGACAAGGTCCTCCATGCGGGCTTCGCACACCCGGTTCCAGTTGTCCGCCGCAGGGATCCAGAGGTCTGCGGCAAAGACCGTGCACCCGTATTCCCTGGCGAGGAAGATCGAGCTCAGCGCCCTGCCGCACCCCATGTCGAGGACGCGCATGCCGGGCTCGAGGGGCAGGGCCTCCATGAGCCATTCGGCCAGCCAGAGCGCATTGGGGCCCATGTGGTTCTCGGCCACCCACTGATGGTCGTAGGTATTCGACCTGGGGAACCGTTCGTTGTAAAAGGGGTTGTCCATGCCTCTTTCATACCCTCTGGCCGGGTCACCTTACAAGTGATTCCCTGTGGACCCGGCCTGGATCTGTCGGCAAGGGAGGTGTCCCTGCAGGAACATGCACCTCCTGTCCGTTATCTCGCCGATCATGTCCGACAGCGCCATGACATGGAACCCGCCGGGGACGAGAAAGAGCTCCGCAGAGGGGATCTCCCTGGCGGCCAGCTCAGCATCCGCAACCTTCACATCCGCATCGCTGGTCCCGTGGATGATCAGCGTTGGCGCACCGACAGCACCCAGCGGCAGGTCCTCCAACTTTCCCAGCTGCTCGACATCGTTCTCCATCCCGTCTCTCCGGAGCTCCCCGGGGCTCATGCTTCTCGTCAGTTTCGTGAGCACTTCGACCCTGCGGGGGTCCTTCATGATGTTGTCCATCAGAGCCAGTGCCGAGCCCCTGTCCAGGGAGCTTTCCATCTCGATGGTGGACATGCCGATGAGCCTCGGAGCGAGCGCTCCGAGGACATCCGATGTCCACAGGAACGGGTCACTGTACATGAGGTGCCCGTAGAAGATCCTTTCCCTGAGATTCTCCGGGCTGATGACCCACGTGCGGGTCACCGCGCACTCCAGGATCAACGCCCAGGTGCGTTCCGGGTACTGTGCGGCGAAGTGGATGGCCACCGGGCCGCCTGCCGAGTATCCGAGCACCGCGGCCTTGTGGATCCCCAGTTCGTCCATGAGGGCGGCCGCCACGTCGGCCTGTTCGGTAAAGGCCCTGGCAGCCAGGAGGGGGGTGCGGAGATATCCCGGCCTCGACCAGCTGAGGACCCGGAACCCCTTGCCGAACATGTCGCTGAACAGGGCAGCGGTCTGATCGTACCCGCCCGGCCCCCCGTGCATGACCACCAGATACGGCCCGCTCTCGCCATGAACGGCATATTCCACCGGGCCCAGCCTGGTTTTCGCCACCGAACTGCCGATTAAGAGTTCCCGGATCAGATCCTGCTTCCACTGGAGATACGGCCCATAGTTCTCCCGTGCCCGTGCCAGCAGGCGCCATTCGGGGAGCTCGCCTTCTCCGGCGGCCGCTCGGTAGATCTCCCTGTCCGATACGCACGAAGGGAGCACGAGGGAGATACTTAAGAGGACCGCCATCGTGATGGCAAGCGGCTTTCCTTTCATGGCCTGTTCCACCCCCTCTTGTTCCCGCAGGCAACCCCTGCGCCCACCGTTGAGGGGTTCTCCCCGTAATGTCAAGAGAATTCAGGAAACGGACCGGTGCATTTCCCGGGAACTTTTTCATGTCTGCGATGTCTTACAGGGGCAAAACGAATACACGAACAGAGGAGGCTTTCCATGAAACCAGCCCCGAAGATGTTGATCCTGTGCATCCTGACGGCATCGCTTCTCTTCCGGACAGATGCCTATTCCCAGACCCAAGGAGCAGATGACCGAACCCTGTCGCCCTACTTCATGGTCGAGGGCGACGATGCCGACCTGGACCGGCTCCCGTTGAAATCCACCCGGGCCTCCGTGAAGATCGCCGGGGTGATCGCCGATGTCCAGGTGACCCAGGTCTACCACAACGAAGGCATCAAGCCGCTGGAAGCGGTGTATGTATTCCCGGCCTCCACGCGCGCGGCGGTGTACGGCATGAAGATGACCATCGGAAAGCGCACCATCGAGGCCGGGATCAAAAAGCGCCAGGATGCCCGCCTCGCATACGAACAGGCGCGGGACGAGGGCCGGAGCGCCTCGCTCCTGGAGCAGCAGCGGCCGAACGTCTTCCAGATGAGCGTGGCGAACATCCTCCCGGGCGACGAGATCAGGGTGGAGCTGAAGTACACGGAGCTCGTCGTCCCCGAGGACAGGGTCTACGAGTTCGTCTACCCCACCGTGACGGGCCCTCGCTACACCGGCTCCGGCTCCGAACCCTGGGCCGCAAACCCCTACCTCCACCAGGGACACCCGCCGGCTCACGCCTTCGACATCCAAGTGGGGATCCATGCGGGCATGCCGATCCGCGAGGTGTCGTGCCCCTCTCACAAGGTACAGGTGGCCTACCGCGGGGCAGAGACGGCGGACGTCTTCCTTGACCGTTCCGAGTCCGAAGGCGGCAACCGCGACTTCATCCTGCCCTACCGGCTGGACGGCGAGCGCATCCAGTCGGGTCTGCTCCTCAGCGAGGGGGGGAAGGAGTTCTTCATCCTCATGGTGCAGCCGCGAGATCAGGTCCACGGGAGCGCCTGCCTTTGTAGAAAAGCTCAAGGCCATCGGGGAGATCAGGGGCTCCTTCCCGCCGGGCGGCACTGACAACGACAACGCCGTGCTGCGCATGGAGATCGTCAGCGGCATATGATCATACAGGCCATCGAGGCCTGTACCAGTCGATGAACGATGGCATCTGTATCGATGGAACCTCCACCCCGAGGACGAGGGGGTTCCTTTCTGTAATCTGGAATACGATCCCGGCACCATCCGCAAGATGTGTTCCCATGATCTTAATGACTTAGGCCATGGCACGCATGGTGCTCCATCGTGCGTGTCCCCTTGACATGCACTCACATCTCCCACAGGCCGGCTCTCACGAATCACTACAGCAAGGGGTTTGACATGAAGGATCTACTGAAGAGCAAGGACAGACGACTGGTATTCGTTGAGGCCCTCCTCCGGTACGCCGAAGGGTCCGGCAGCGAGAGGCCCATGTTCTACAAAGACGAGATGATGCAGATGCTCGGTGTCTGCGAACATGTGTTCAACATCATGCAGAAGCAGCTCGGAGACCGGTACTGCTGCCTGGCTGACAGTTTTGAGGAGCGGAGCAGGTACGCCATAAATGTATCCAGGTGCTTCGCGCTCCGCACCCGGCTCATTCAGGAAGACAAGGAGGAGAAAAAGCGCCTCGAGTCCATCCGGTACACCCTCCTGGCCACGTCAGTCGGCACCTTCATCGTTGTGCTCTTCAGGAACATCATCATGTAAAACAACATGGTAACCTGGCCGATGTCGCCTTCAGGCGGCCCCGATCTCCGGCTGATGCACGGAACTCCCTGATTTATCTATAGCTAACTCTACATGCTCCTGTCGATCTCCCCGGAGAGGTCCGTCCTGCAGAATCGTACACCCCCGGATTCAAGGGACCATTCCGTGATTTATCACCTTGACAGGGCGCCCCAAAGAAAGGATGTATGGTGCAGCGCCGCGCCGTGAGGGCGTACGGCGGCAGGCCTGCGGCACATGTCATGAACAATGCATCCGCACAAGGTACATTAGCCAGGAGGAGTGATTGATGGCCCAACAGGAAAAGACCCAGAACATGGCCCTGTTCTGCGATTTCGAGAACATCGCGCTGGGCGTGCGCGACGCGAGGTACGCCCAGTTCGACATGAAGAAGATCCTCGAGCGGCTGCTGCTCAAGGGCAGCATCATCGTGAAGAAGGCCTACAGCGACTGGGAGCGCTACAAGGACTACAAGCCCGTCATGCACGAGGCGTCCTTCGAGCTCATCGAGATACCCCACGTGCGGCAGTCGGGAAAGAACTCGGCGGACATCCGCATGGTGGTGGACGCCCTGGACCTCTGCTACACCAAGTCCCACGTGGACACCTTCGTGATCATCAGCGGCGACTCGGACTTCTCCCCGCTCGTGAGCAAGCTCAGGGAGAACAACAAGCAGGTCATCGGCGTGGGGGTGAAGAACTCCTCGTCCGACCTCCTCGTCGCCAACTGCGACGAGTTCATCTTCTACGACGACCTGGTCCGGGAGAGCGAGGCCAAGCGACGCAAGGCGAAGAAGCCAGCACCCAAGCCGGCCCAGGGAACCCATGTGAAGACCGAGAACAAGGACACCACCGAGGAGGAGCGCAAGCAGAAGGCCCTGGAGCTGGTGGTGGAGACCGTGGATGCCCTGTTCGACGAGCGCGGCGAGGAGGACAAGCTCTGGGGTTCCATGATCAAGCAGGCCCTGCGCCGCCGCAAGCCCGGGTTCAACGAGAGCTACTACGGCTTCCGGTCCTTCAGCAGGCTGCTCGAAGAGGCCCGGGACCGGGGGCTGCTGGTCCTGGAACTGGACGAGAAGTCGGGCAGCTATATCATCAAGGACGTGATCCACGAGGAGTGAGCGCCCGGTCCGTGCCCGCACCCCCGGGTCTGTGCCGAGGGTGCCTCTTCGTTTTTTCCCCTTGACGTGGGCATCTCCATCGACTACTTATATCGTAATAGTACGATTAATCGGGAGTGAGCGTGGATCGTACACCGAGGGCTTCACCGGAGTCACCTGAGCGCGTCCAACTGGAGACCTTCGCCATGCTCTCCCACGGGCTGTCCCACCCCGTGCGCGTGGAGATCATCAGGATGCTGGCGAAACGGCCCGAAGAGATGCCCTGCATCTGCTCGGAGATCGTCAGGGCCCTCCCGCTGGCGCAGTCCACGGTTTCCCAGCACCTCAGGCTGCTCAGGGAGACCGGCTGGATCACGGGAGAAACCGTCGGGACCAGCGTGCACTACTGCCTGAGAGAGGGCGTCCTGGATGAGTACCGGGGCCTGCTGGACCGTATCCTTGCGACGGGGACGGGTCCGCGGCATGGGCGTACGCATCACGCGGGGGGGGAAAAGGCGGATTAACCCGGTACAGAGGTTGACCGATAAGAGTCCAACGGACTCATTTACCAACATAAGGAGATCATGCATGTTCGAGGTAACCGAAAAGGCAACGGAAATGGTCAAGGAGTTCTTCAAGACCAGGGACAAGGTGGAGCCCCTGCGCATCTTCATCGCAGGGATCGGCTGAGGCGGCCCCCAGCTGGGCATGGCTCTGGATGAGTCAAACGAAAACGACGAGGTGTTCAGATCGGAAGAGCACACGTCTGAACTC
>CAZNGL010000071.1:0-14181 GCA_964572405.1 uncultured Bacteriovoracaceae bacterium | reverse complement strand
TGAACCAGGCGAGGCTCGGCAACCCCGCAGGCCTGGCGGCACGGTATGAGAGCCAGATCAGGAACGGTGTGAACGCCGATGGCCTCGGCAGGCAGGGCTCAGGATCCGGGTACCAGGGCACCATGGGCGGCCAGGGTCAGCAGGGCGGCGGCAGCCAGTCCGGGGGCGGGTCCGGCTCAGGCGGCGGCGGCAGCTCGGGCGGCGGATCAGGCTCGGGCGGCAGCGGGAGCGGATCATCGGGCGGCGGATCGAGTTCAGGCGGAGGTCCAGGTTCAGGCGGCGGCAGCGGATCCGGACATGGTGGCCGCGGAGGCAACTGAAAGGCCCGTTCCCGGTTCAGCGGGATCGCGCGCCTGCCGGTTCATGCCGGCAGGCGTTTCATTTTGTAGACAGGGAAAGCGCTGCGGCATATTGAATTCGACCACCGCGAACGTATATAGAAATTGAAGAGGTAAGGGGTGGTTTTTCTGACATGCTGGCAGCGGAAGGATGGACCGCTTCGCTGCAGTCGGATGGCTGGCGGGCAGCCCCCGGGAGAGGCTTATGAGAGGTGGTGAGGTACGGGTGGTGAAGATACCTGTTCGGGGCCGGAAGCTCGGCATGTTCTGCCTGGTCGTGTGCATGGCAGCGGCAGAGGGGCTGCTGCCGGGGTGCGGGAAGGATTCTGGGCAGGGCAAGGTGGAGAGGCCCGTGGTGAGCGGGGTCACGACGGTCGTGGTGGAGCCTTCCCGGGTGGACGAGACCATGGAGGCCCAGGGCACGGTGCACTCGGAGAGGAGGACCGTCATCGCGAGCAGGGTCATGGGCGCGGTCACCGCCCTGAACATCCGGGAGGGAGACACGGTGAAGGCGGGCCAGGTGCTGCTGACCCTCGACGACACCGATGCGAGGCAGCGCGCCCGCGCCGCGGACATGGCGGCGGACGCCGCCTCCCGGAACCGGACGCTCGCCGAGACCACCTGGCGGCGCTACCAGGGGCTGTTCGAGAAGCAGGCGGTCTCCAGCCAGGAGATGGACCGGGTCCAGGCCGCCAAGGACGTGGCGGATGCCGACTACGAGCGGGCCAGGGCCATGGCGGACGAGGCGCGCACGTTCCTGGCCTTCACCCGCATCACTGCCCCGGCGCCGGGCGTGGTGGTGGACAAGCACATCGACGTGGGCGGCATGGCGAGCCCTGGCATGCCGCTGCTCACCATGGAGGGGCTGGGCGACGCCTACGTGGAGGTGGATGCGGACGAGAGCCTTTCGGGCAGGATCCGTCCGGGCATGGCCGTGCAGGTGGTCATCGATGCACTGAACAGGACCCTCGAGGGGACCGTCCGCGAGGTGATGCCCGACATCGACCCTGCCACCCGCACCTTCACGGTGAAGATCGACACGCCGGAGAAGGACCTGAAGACCGGCCTGTTCGTCCGGGTGCGCATCCCGGTGGGGGCCCGGGAGGTCCTGGCCGTGCCCCCATCGGCCATTGTCCGCAAGGGGCAGCTCGCGGGCGTGTACGTGGTGTCGGAGGCCGGCGTGATCACCTACCGCCTCATCAAGGAGGGGCCGGTGAGAGCTGCGGGGGTCGAGGTGCTCTCGGGCCTGAAGCCGGGGGAACGCGTCATCACCGCGGGCGTCGAGAGGGCTGTTGACGGAGGCGTCGTGGCGGAGGGCCTCAGGTGAAGGGCATCGGCATCTCGGGCAGGCTCGCCGGGGCCTTCATCTCGTCCAAGCTCACCCCGCTCCTGGTCATCGCCTCGCTCCTGCTGGGCCTGTTCGCCGTCATGGTGACGGCCCGGGAGGAAGAGCCCCAGATCGTGGTGCCCATGATCGACGTCATGGTGGGCTACCCCGGCGCCACGCCGGAGGAGGTGGAAGCCCGGGTCACTTACCCCATGGAGAAGCTCCTGTGGGAGATCCCCGGGGTGGAGTACGTCTATTCCATCGTGAGGCCCGGCTCCAACCTCACCATTGTCCGCTTCGCCGTGGGCCAGGACATGGAGGACAGCCTGGTCAAGCTCACCACCAAGCTCACGGCCAACTACGACATCATCCCGCCGGGCGTGTCCCAGCCGCTCATCAAGGCCAGGTCCATCGACGACGTGCCCGTGCTGGCGCTCACCCTGTGGAGCGAAAACCCTGCATACAGCGGCTTCGAGCTGCGGCGCATGGCGCAGGAGCTCGCCTGTGAGATCAAGAAGGGAAAGGATGTGTCCGAGTGCACCGTGACCGGGGGCCAGCGCCGGCAGGTGCGCGTCACCCTGGACCCCCAGCGGCTGCGGGCCTACGGCGTGTCGGCCTGCCAGGTCCTGGGTGCGATCCAGCAGTCCAACGTGCTCATCCCCTCGGGCAGCTTCGCCTCGGGGAACCTCCAGACCGTGGTGGAGACCGGCTCCTTCCTGGAGGATGCCCGCGACGTGGGCGGCATCGTGGTGAACGTGGTCCAGGGAAGGCCCGTGTACCTGCGCCACGTCTCGGAGATCACGGACGGTCCGGAGGAGCCGGCGAACTACGTGTTCATGGGCCTGGGCCCGGCGGCCCCCGGAAGGGGATCCACCAAGGGCGCTCCCGGCCAGCATGAGGCAGTGACCATCGCCGTTGCCAAGAAGAAGGGCGCCAACGCCAGCGCGGTGGTGCATGACGCCCTGCGCAAGGTGGGGGCGCTCAGGGGTGTCATCATCCCCGCAGACTTGCAGGTGAGCGTGACCCGCAACTACGGCGAGACGGCGCAGGAGAAATCCGACGAACTGCTCTTCCACATGCTCATCGCCACCGTGTCGGTCATCGTGCTCATCGCGCTCACCCTGGGACGGCGGGAGGCGGTGGTGGTGGCCGTGGCCGTGCCCGTGACGCTGGCCCTGACCCTGCTGGTCAACTACCTCTACGGCTACACGCTGAACCGGGTGACTCTGTTCGCACTCATCTTCTCCATCGGCATCCTGGTGGACGACGCCATCGTGGTGGTGGAGAACATCAACCGCCACTTCCGCATGCACGCCATCGAGCCCCTGCGTGCCATCCTCGCCGTGGACGAGGTGGGCAACCCCACCATCCTGGCCACGCTGGCCGTCATCGCGGCGCTCATGCCCATGGCCTTCGTCTCGGGGCTCATGGGCCCCTACATGCGGCCCATCCCGGTGGGCGCCTCGGCGGCCATGCTCTTCTCCCTGCTCGTGGCCTTCATCGTGAGCCCCTGGCTCTCCTACCTGGTGCTGCGGCACGCCCGGCTCGAGCCCGAGCACGAGGAGGGAGGCGGGGCCCGTGCCCTCTATGCCCGGCTGCTCGGCCCGCTCATAGACAGTTCCAGGAAGCGCATGGCGGCCCTTGCCGCCATCTTCGGCCTGCTCGCGCTGTCCGTGGCCCTGCTCCCGCTCAAGGTTCTCACCGTGAAGATGCTGCCCTTCGACAACAAGAGCGAGCTGCAGGTCATCATCGACATGCCCGAGGGGAGCACCCTGGAAGAAACCGCGGCCGCGGCCCGCCGGATGGGGGAGTACCTGGAGACCGTGCCCGAGGTGAGCGACTACCAGTCCTACATCGGCACCTCCTCGCCGTACAACTTCAACGGCCTGGTGAGGCACTACTTCCTGCGCAGCGGGAGCAACGAGGCGGATATCCAGGTGAGCTTCGCCCCCAGGCACGAGCGTTCCGAACAGAGCCACGACATCGCCAAGCGCCTGAGGAAGCCCCTGCAGGCCATCGGGGAGGGCTTCGGCGCCAATGTCAAGGTGGCCGAGATCCCGCCCGGACCGCCCGTGCTCAGCACCCTGGTGGCCGAGATCTACGGCCCGGACACGCATCGCCGCCTGGAGATCGCCCGGCAGGTCAAGGCCATCTTCGCGCGCACCGAGGGCGTGGTGGACGTGGACTGGTTCGTGGAGGACGACCAGAGGAAGGTCACCTTTGCGGTGGACCAGGCCAAGGCCGCTGCCAACGGCATCGCCACCCAGACCATCGCCAGGGCCCTGGGCATCGCGCTGGCCGGCTCGGTGGCGGGCCTGGCGCACATGGACCGGGAACGCGACCCGGTGGAGATCGTGCTCCGCATGCCCCAGGAGACGCGCTCCGACCCGGCGCGACTCCTCAGCGTGGCAGTGCCGACGTCCGCGGGGGGGTTCGTCCCGCTCTCCGAGCTGGTCACCACGGAGGAGGGGGTCGTGGGGAAGTCCATCTATCACAAGAACCTCAAGCGGGTGACCTACGTCACGGGCGACGTGGCGGGCACGCAGGAGAGCCCTGTCTACGCCATCCTCGCCATGAAAGACGCCATCGCCGGCATCCATCTTCCCGAGGGGTACCGGTTCGAGCAGTACTCGGCGGTGCAGCCCTGGCTGGAGACCCGCTACGCCATGAAGTGGGACGGCGAGTGGCACATCACCTACGAGGTGTTCCGCGACCTGGGCCTTGCCTTCGCCGCGGTGCTCGTCATCATCTACATCCTGGTGGTGGCGTGGTTCAGGAGCTTCGTGACCCCGCTCGTCATCATGACCCCCATCCCGCTCACCCTCGTGGGCATCCTGCCCGGCCACCTTGCCTTCGGGGCCTTCTTCACGGCCACGTCCATGATCGGCTTCATCGCGCTCGCAGGCATCGTGGTGCGCAACTCCATCCTGCTGGTGGACTTCATCCAGATGGAGTGGCGGGAAAAGGGTGGGCTCAGGGATGCACTCATAATGGCCGGCGCGGTGCGGCTGCGGCCCATCGTGCTCACCGCCGCCGCCGTGGTGGTGGGCTCCTTCGTCATGCTCTTCGACCCCATCTTCCAGGGACTGGCAATCGCCATGATGTTCGGCGCGGTGGGCTCCACGGCCCTGACGCTTGTCGTGGTGCCGCTGCTCTACTACCAGTTCTTCAGGGGCAGGCCGTGCCCTGCCGGGAAGGAGGAGGCGGAGTGAGGGCACGCTGGGAAGGCGGTCTAGATGGGTCCAGTCTTTTCTCCTCGACGCCCGCTACAGGAGACTACCCCATCTCCTGCAGGATCCTCGCCGCGGTCCTCACATAGTCCACGCACCTGGAGGCAAAGACGACCTGTGCCCGGGCCTTGGCGAGCTGCTCGGGGTCGGAGAGGTCGTAGCCGATGAGCTCGGTGCAGTTGATGGAGCCGTGAGCCCCCCTGAACCGCTTCACGAACTCCGAGGCCAGGTCGAAGGTCGCCTGCTTCTGTCCGCCGGTGCCGCCGTGCCTGAGGCCTATGACCATGAGCGCCCCGGTGACGGCGCCGCAGGTCAGCCCCAGCTGGGCCATTCCGCTGCCGAAGGCCGTGGCCACCTGTGCGCAGGTTTCCCGGTTCACTCCCAGGTCTTCCCCGAAGACCATGAGGATCGCCTGTGCTCAGGAATACCCCGATGAGAATGCCATGACCGCTGTGTCGTCTCTACCCATGCAATCTCCCACTGCCTCACGATATGCGTTTGTGCCGGGGGATGGTCATCTCCATGGGAAGCCCGGTCTCGTCGTGCTCCGGGACTTCCGGGATGCTCAGGAGCCGCCCCCTGCACGACCAGGAGGCCACCACCAGGGCCAGGGCGTCGATGATGTCGTCCCTGGCCACGGCCGAGCGGGCATAGCCGGCCAGCGACTGCTCGTAGACGCGCACCGCGTCGTCGAAGACGGTCTCGAGGATGCTCATACGCTCGAGCCGGCCCTGGGGGGTCTTCTTGGGGAACCTGAGCGGTCCGCCTCCCAGGAGCGCCCACAGGCAGAGTTCGGGGTGCGACTCGCGGACCGTGCCCGCAAGGTGCCGGGAGGACTGCATGAGCCTGTCCGCCTCGGCGATCCCGGGGCAGATGCCCCACGCCTGCCGGGAGACCTTCACGCCCATGGCGCGCTGGTTCAGGGCGCACGCCCGCTCGTAGGTCCGCGCATACACGGCCTTCCGGCACGGCACCGGGAACACGCTGGACGCCCGCTTCGGGCCAAGGAGCCTGCGGGCCTCACGGTCGCACGTACGGGGTGCGTTCCTCGGCAGGCCGATGGGGATGTCCACCAGGACGTGCCGGGCCCCGGGGAAGGAGGCCAGCACGTCGTTCAGAGAGTCGAACAGGCCGGTTTTCCAGGACCCGTCGTCCCCCATGGTGACCGCGAACCAGCCGCCCCTGCACCCGTCGATACCCACGTACCGCATGATCCCCTTGTACAGGGAATTTCACAAAGAATCACCTGGGAAGACGCGGCAGGGTAGAAATGACCGTCGCGGGGCACAGGCAGAGGGGATCATTCCCGTTCGAAGGTGATGCCGTACTTCTCCAGTTTCCGCTCGAAGGTGGGCCGGGAGATGCCGAGCATCTCGCAGATCTCGCCCTTGTTCTTCCTCGTGTCCTTGAGCACGCGCCTGATGTGCAGCTCCTCCACCTCGTCCAGGGTGAGGACCCTGCCCGCATCGTCCCTGAACGGCTCCGTCTCGGACCCTGCCGTCTTCGCCGGGAAGGCCACGTGGTGCAGGTCCGGGAAGTCGCTCTTCACCAGGACCTGACCCTTGGCGATGACCGCGGCCCTCACCAGGAGGTTCTCCAGCTCGCGGATGTTTCCCGGCCAGGCGTAGTTCCGGAAGATCTCCAGGACCTCGTCGGAGACCCCCACGATGCGCTTGTGGAGGTCGAAGTTGATCTTGGTGAGGAGGTGCTTGATGAGCGGCTTGAGGTCCTCCATGCGGTCTCGCAGCGGCGGGATCCAGATGGTGACGATGTTCAGGCGGTAGTAGAGGTCGTCCCGGAACAGGCCCTGCTTGACCATCTCGCGCAGGTCCTTGTTGGTGGCCGCGATGATCCGGGCGTTCACCTTGATCCGGTCCTTGCCGCCCACCCGCTCGAACTCGAGCTCCTGGAGGACGCGCAGGAGCTTGGCCTGGAGGTTCAGCGACATCTCGCTGATCTCGTCCAGGAACACCGTGCCGCTTCTGGCCAGCTCGAACTTGCCGGGCTTGCGGGTCACGGCCCCGGTGAAGGAGCCCTTCTCGTGGCCGAAGAGTTCTGACTCAAGCAGGGTCTCCACGATGGCCGAGCAGTTCACCGCGATGTAGGGCTCGGCAGGTGCGGTGTTGTTGTGGATCACCTTGGCGATGAGCTCCTTGCCGGTGCCGCTCTCTCCCTGGATGAGCACCGTGGTCCTGCTCTGGGACACCACGCCGATGGTCTTGAAGATCTCCCGCATGTGGGGGCCCTCGCCGATGATGTCGCCCACCTTGTACTCCCGGCTTGACTCCGCGAAGCCCTTGATCTTCTTCTCCATCTCGAGCGCGTGGACGGCCTTGCGGATGGCGATGTCGAGCTCGTTCACGTCCACGGGCTTGTGGATGTAGTCGAAGGCGCCCTCCTTCATGGCCTTGATGGTGGACTCCATGTCGTGGTGGGCCGTGATCATGATGACCTTGACGTTCTCGTCCTCCTCGCGCAGGTCCTCCAGGATGATGAAGCCGTTCACGTCCGGCAGCCGGATGTCGAGGATGACCACGTCGGGGGAGATCTGGGTGAACTTGTTGAGCCCGTCCGTGCCCGTGGCCGCGGTGTGCACCTCGTAGCCCTCCTCGGTGAGGTATAAATCCAGCGTCTCCCGGATGGAGCTGTCGTCGTCTATGACGAGAATCTTCGCCATCAGTCTCATCCCCTGCCCGGGTGCCGCACAGGGCGCCCGAGGCTGTGTCTTCGCATCTGTTCTATCACGATACGGCCCCCCTCGGAAGGACGATCACGAACCGTGTGCCCTCGCCCTTCCTGCTGAAGACCTCGATCTCCCCTGCGTGCTGGTCGACGATCTTCTTCACCTGGGTCAGGCCCAGGCCAGTGCCGTAGCTCTTCCTCGTGAAGAAGGGGTTGAAGAGGTGGGTCAGGTCCTCGGGATCGATGCCGCAGCCGGTGTCCTCGATCTCCATGGTGAGCGACTCCGCGGTGCTCTGCAGGGTGATGGTGAGGATGCCGCCGGGCTCCATGGCGTCGCAGGCGTTCTGGAAGATGTTTATGAGGGCCTGGTTCATCATGGACGCGTCGATGCTGATGGGGGGCAGTTCCTCCGGGTAGTGCTTCACGACCCGGATCTCCTTGTCCCTGATGGACTTCTCCACCATGTCCAGGGACCCCTCGATGACGGAACGCATGTCCGAGGGCGATTTCGAGGGTTCCGTCGGCTTCGCGTAGATGAGCACGTCGCTCACGAGCTTCTCCAGGTGCTCCACCTCCCGCTGGGCGATCTTGAACCGCTTCAGGTCGTTGCCTTCGGGCTGCATGCGTTTCTCCAGGATCTGGAGACTCATCTTGATGGACGACAGGGGGTTGCGCACCTCGTGGGCGATGCCTGCGGAGAGCTGGCCGATGGCCGCGAGCTTCTGGCTCTCGTAGACCTTCTTCTCCAGCTCCTTGAGCTCGGTGATGTCTCGCTCCACCAGCACGAAGCGGTCCGTGCCCTTCACCGGGCCCGGGGTCATGAGGAGGTAGCGTCTCCTGCCCTCCTTGTTCACGAACTCCAGCTCGTAGGGCCTGAAGATGCCCCGTTTCGCGTCCTCCCACTTGGACACGGCGTAGTCGCGGTGCTCGGGGAGCACGTACTCGGTGAAGTGCCTGCCCTTGGGGTCGTACGTGCCCGAGCGGATCTGCCTGCTCACGTAGTTGATGATGCCGTCGCGGTTGAGCTCGTAGACCTTGTCGGGCAGGCTGTCGAGGATGCTCAGGAGGTAGCGGTAGAGCTCCTCCACCTCCCGCTTGAGACGGATGTTCTCCTGGAGCTCGTTCTCCAGGGTCTCGGCGTACTCCTGGAGGTTCCGCGTGAGCTCCACCTCCTGGGAGACGTCCAGGAAGGTCTCGATGGCAGCCACCACCTCGCCCTTCTCGTCGAATATGGGCGCGGCCAGGAAGTGGAGGTGGCGGTCCTTGCCCTTGAACTTGGTGAAGTGCTTCACCGCCTCGTAGGCGCCCTCGATGGTCTCGGACCGGTGCACCTTGCCCTCGCCGTAGTAGTCCTCGAAGCCCTCGGTGTCGCCGTCGATGATGAAGTCGGCCAGGAAGGGGCGCTTGGTCTCGTAGAAGGGCTTGTGGTAGTTGTCCGTGCCGATCATCTCCTGGGCCGAGGACCCGGTCAGGTCTGTGCACGCCTTGTTCCACAGGATGACCCGGTGGTTCTTGTCGATGACGAACATGGGGACCGGGGAGCCCTCCACGATGCCCTCGATGGTCATCTTCTCGCGGAGCAGCCTGCCCTGCCACTCCTCGCGCTCCTTGAGCCGCTTGAGCTCCTCCTTGAGGCGCATGCGCTTCACGTCGGAGCGCGTGATGGACACCGCGGTGACGATGACCACGGCGATGAGCCCCAGGGCGCCCAGCAGGATGTTCAGCGACGCGCGGCGCACGGGGCCGAGGACCCTGTCGTGCGGGGTGACCAGCACCACCCACCACTGGGCGATGCCGATACGCACCGGGGCGTAGGCTGCTATGCAGGTCCGGGCGGAGCCGTCTGTCTCCAGGACGAGATCGGTGTAGTGGTCGTCCCGGTAGGTGAACGAGCGGAACGGCGATGTCCCGGCCGGGGAGAGCTCGTCCATGTGTCTGCCCGTGACGGCGGGGTCCGGGTGGAACACGACCCTGCCCGACTCGTCCACGAGCCAGAAATCACCGGGGTCTTCGAGGCCGGGGGCCGTGCGGCGGCCGATAAGCGACCCGGTGTCCAGGACCGCGAGGAGGGCACCCCGGTAGACCCCGCCCTCACCCATGACGGGGGCGCCGACGGCCACGACCTTCCCGGGCTTCCCGGTGACGCGGTCCGTGAGGAGCAGCTCGCCCACGTAGCGCTGGCGCATCTTCTTCATGGCGTGCAGCACGGCCTCGTCATGGATTCGTTCGCCCATGATCCCGGCAGGGTTCCGGCCCGCATACTCGTCGCGGACCGCATCGTCCTCGCCTATGAAGGCTGCGCTGAGCACGATACCCGGCAGCTCCCCATGGAAGGACTTCAGGAGCTCTCGGGTGTTCACCCGCGCTGTGCCGGTGGTGGATATGAGCCGGGCGAGCATGACCAGGCCGTTCTCGCACGTGACGATGGTGGCCTTGATCCGGGATGCCTTTTGTTCCGCGATGGAGGCCTGCTGCTGGCTGAAGAGTTCGATGATGGCGCGCTCCCGGGCATAGTAGACGGTCAGGGCCAGCAGCACCACCAGGATGACCATGATGAGCGCGGTGAGCCAGATGGAATAGCGCAGGTATCTGCCGTGCGGGTCCTTGTTCATGGCGTGGCGGCGACCCTTCGCACCCTCGTGCGGGGTGCCGGTGCACTTCCCTGAGACGGCGGCGCGGGTCGCATCATCTACGCGTTCTTGTCACCCTCTTCGTGCTCTGCCACCGCGATGAGGACATAGATGCCGAAGGCGAAGAGCAGGGAGATGATCAGGGTGATGAGGCCGCTCTGGATGCCGATGACCAGTTCGCAGAAGAGCCATGATATCAGGTATGCCGCAATGGCGCCGATTTCCCTCATGATCGAGCCCTTGTCTTCAGGAAGTTCGTGGTGCCCGTAGTCCGTGGTGTCGCCCGCAGGTATTCTATAGGGAATGCACGTTCTGTTCAACAGCAAAGACGAGAGGGCAGTGTGATGCCGGTGGGAAGCGGGTCCCCGGGGGGACTGGCGCGGGTGCCTGAATGCCCTTATATATAGGGTGAAGCCCCCGGAGACACCATGCACCACGGAGACGTCGCACCTGTCCGGCAGTAGCACCTTTTGTTCAACAGCACCGGATCCCATTGAACGATACGTTGAACCGGGCCCTGGGAAGGAAAGGGCTGCAGGATCGATTGAGCGGATAAATAACAAATGAAAACGGTGTCATGTAGGTTATTTTGCATCGGTCAGGCATAGTGGCATGTCTATTGCTTTTACGTGATCAACATTGAAGATTCACTCAATGTTGCGAACGAAAAACAATTGCTTAAAGAAAGGAGACCAATATGTATCGTAATGCAACGAAACTCTTGTTCGCCCTGGCAGCAGTTGTCACCGTCTGTCTCATGTCCTCAACCGCCGCCTTCGCGGCCGACGCAATCCCTGCAGGGGATCCGCTCATCAAGGTGATCTTCGCCGTGGGCGCCATGATCGGGGCTGGTCTGGCCATCGGCCTCGGGTGCATCGGCGCCGGCGCCGGCATCGGCAATGCGGCGGCAGGCGCTTCTGAAGCGGTGGGAAGAAACCCCGCAGCCCAGGGAAAGATCATGATGACCATGATGGTCGGCATGGCCATGGCCGAGTCCATCGCCATCTACTCGCTGGTCATCACCCTGATCCTCATCTTCGCAAACCCGTACAAGACATTCCTGTTCGGGTAATGGGGCTCTGGGCGTATACTCTCACAGCATGCTACACCTAATAAGGGGGAAAAAATGACTGAATCAATCAAAGGAAGCCGTTTACTGACGGTTGCACGGTTATTTTTCCTGCTTGTGATCATCCCCTTATTACTGATAGCTTCCCTCATTGCCTTCAGCATTTTCAACCTTGGCGGCCTGTCCAAGACAGGCACGATGACGGCCCTTGACCAGAAAGCCCAGCAGGAGATCAGCGTTCGCGCAGCCGATACGGCCCAGAACGTGGCCGATTTCCTCCGCGAGCGGCAGAAGGATGTGCTCATCTCCACGATCCTTCCCGCAAGCCCGCAGGCGTACAAGCAGTTCCTGGATACCAAGACCTATGACCTCTGGGTCAAGAAAGACACCGGCATCGTGAAGGAGCAGCTGCCGCTGTATGTCGAGGCATCACTCATCGACACCGCCGGAAACGAGCTCATCAAGATCAAGGACGGCGTCATCGTGCCCCGCGATCAGCTGGTCAACGTGAGTGATCCCGCGAACACCACGTACAAGTCCGAGGATTACTTCATCAAGGCCAGGGAGCTCAACAAGGGTGATGTCTACATCTCTCCCGTCACCGGGTGGTATGTGAACAAGGCAGAGTTTGAGCAGGGGAAGAGATTCGAAGGGATTATCCGAATGGCGACGCCGCTGTTCGACAAGCAGGGTTTCACCGGGGTCCTCACGCTGGCACTGGATGTGAGGGCGCTGGCCAGATTCACGGACAACATCATCCCCACCGAGGCCGCGCATGTCATCGAGGCGGACTCGGCCACGGGGAACTATGCCTACCTCATCGACAACCGGGGGTATGTGATCTCCCACCCCGACGACTATCACATCGTGGGCCTCTACAAGGACGGGACCCTGGTTCCGCCCGTAACCCAGGCCACCTACGAGGATATGAAGAAGAAGGGTGAGGAGGTGCTGAACCTCAACCAGCTCGGCGGCATCGATCCCGCACTGCCCGAAGTGGCCAGGGAAGCCGCCGCAGGCAAGTCCGGCATCAGGACCTACGAGTTCGATGGCCACACCAAGATCGTGGCCTACGCGCCGGTTCCCTTCTTCTCGACGGACTATCCCAAGCCCGCCGGCTTCGGATGGGTCGGCATGGCCGTGGATGTGGAGAAGTTCCTCGAGCAGGCGAAGATCGAGTCCGGCAAGATCGAGAAAGAGGCCCAGGTATGGCTGACCACCATCATCCTGATCATCTTCGGCGCCATGGTCATCCTCTTCACCATCGCGGTCATCCTCTCGCGGGGCATCAACCGCTCCATCGCCTCCGAGGTTCCGCCCGAGGCCATGAACCCGCCCAAGTACGATGACGAAGACTGAGTAACACCCCATCTTCGTGGTCACACAAAGAGGCCCCGCCGTTTGCGGCGGGGCCTCTTCTCTGCGTGGGGTGTTCTCAGGGGGGTCTATTCGTCGATGGTGCTGTCGTAATCGATGATGACCTGGTACAGCTCTCCGGAGGACCTCGTGCCCATGAGCTTCTGCCTCAGGGCGGGGTCCTTGAGGAGCATGGACGCCCGGGCGAGGGCCTTGACATGCTGGCTTGCCGAGTTGCTTGGCGCCATGAGCATGAAGAAGATGTGGCAGGGCTTGCCGTCGATGGCCTCGAAATCGAGCCCCCTGGAGCTCCTGCCGATGGCCGCGGCCACGCCCTTCAGGGTGTTGACCTTGCCGTGGGGGATGGCCACGCCTTCCCCGATGCCGGTGGAACCGAGCTTCTCCCTGTTCTGGAGGACCGTGACGACCTCCTCGAGGTCCAAATGATATTCCCGCGCCAGCGGTCTGGCCAGTTCCTCCAGGATGTCCTTCTTCGTGGTTGCCTGGATGTCCGACAGGACGCATTCCGGCCTGAGGATGTCGGCTATTTTCATAGCTGGGGCTCTACCAGGGCGAGCTCTCCATCGTGGCGTTTGTAGATGAGATTGAGCTGCTTGGACTCCGTGTTCTGGAAGATGATGAAGCTCTGGGCGATGGTGTCCATCTGCAGGACCGCTTCGTCCACGCTCATGGGCTTGACGGGGTAGTTCTTCTCATAGACGAGCCGCTGCTTGGCCTTTCTGCCGGTGGGCGCCGGGCCGCCGGCCAGCGCGGCGGCGGCCTTCGACTGCTGGGTCTTCTTGCCCTGGAGCTTCTCCTTGTGCTTCTTGATCTGGCGCTCCAGCTTGTCCATGACCATATCGATGGCCGCGTACAGGTCCTCGGTGATCTCCACGGCGTTGATCACCGCGCCGTCGGCGTTCAGGGTGACATCTGCCTTGTGCCTGCGCTTCTCCACGGAAAGGACGACATGGGCTTCTGCAGTTCGGTCGATGTACTTGTCGATCTTCGAAAGTCTCTTGACGGCATAGTCTTTCAGGGCATCGGACGACTCGATATTCTTAAAGGTAATGTCAGTCTGCATACATCCTCCTCTCGTGGTTAACTGCCTTTTCAGAAGTGCTTCTTCCTCTGGTTGGACGGAAGAATTCCAAGCAGCTCACGGTACTTGGCAACGGTCCTGCGTGCGATCCTCACCCCTTTCCCTTTCAGTGTATGAGCAATGGCCTGGTCGCTCAGAGGGTGCTTTACATCCTCAGCCTTGATGATGTTCTCGATCTCATTCTTCACGCTCTGGGATGCCACGAAACTTCCGTCACTCTTGGATATGCCGCTGTTGAAGAAATACTTGAGCTCAAAGGTTCCCTGCGGGGTATGCACATACTTATTAGATGTCACCCGGCTGATGGTGGATTCATGCATGCCCACGTCGTCCGCCACGTCCCTGAGAACCAGGGGCTTCAGGTGGGTGATCCCGTGATCGAGGAATTCGCGCTGGAACTTGACGATGCTCTCGGTGACCTTGCACAGGGTGTTCTGCCGCTGCTGG
>CAZNGL010000070.1:0-14439 GCA_964572405.1 uncultured Bacteriovoracaceae bacterium | reverse complement strand
CCTCGTTGTATCGCCTGTTGGACTCCTCCATGAGGAGCTCCGCGGCCTCGCCCTGATGTTCCAGCCGCTCGGAGATCGCCCGCTTCTCATGGAGGACGGCGACGGTGCTCATTGCCGAGACCAGGGCGACGGAGGCCATGAGCATGAGCAGCGTATACATGCTGAACCCGGACACGGCCAGCATGGCCAGGAACAGGAGCAGGCAGGCGATGGCTACGAGGTTCCGGTACTGCCTGGCCCTCAGGTAGGGGGGCTCGTACCAGGTGACCGTGTACCTGCAGCAGCCGCCTCCCCGGTGCCAGCACTCCGGGTGCTCCACCCTGGCATACTCCCCGGTGTAGGGCTTTGCCATGGCCTCCAGGAGGCCGATGCGGTTCTCGCACTGGTACGGTTTCTCCTCGGTGCCGCTGGTGGGGGTGGAGACCGCTTCCAGCTTCCCCGGTTCCAGGGACGTGATCTGGAATTTCATCCCCCGGCTCAGGTGGTTGGTGATCTTCTGCACCATGGAGTAGGCCGTGGAGAGGCGTATGAAGCCGAAGATGTACTGGCGGAAGGTTCCGTAGGTGGCCGAAATGGCCGCAAACCGGCCCACCTCCCGGGAGATGTCGTGGTTGCCCGTCTTCTCGTCGATGATCCGGTGGAAGAGGTCCGTCTGCTCTTGGGTGCACCAGTACCCGGGGTCGTCGAGCTGGAACCTGGTCAGACCGGCATAGTCCAGGATCTCGTCGATATCCACGTGGGGATAGTGTCTCTTCAGGTACTCGACGTAGTTCTTCACGAGCCTGATGTTGTACAGCCCACTGGTAGCCCCGGCACTGTCTCCCATGACGTCAACGCTCTGTTCTGGGTGGTCCTTCCCGAACCGGTGAGCCCGCACGGGAAGACACAGGGAAAAACGTCCACCCCTTCCCTGGGAATCTTATCGTCTTTTGAGGGGGAAATGCTTAACCGGCAGGAATGGTCGCGGGCTTCACTCCGGTGCAGATGATGAGCGGGGTGTAGGTGAATCGGCCCGGGTCGTGGAAGAAGGCGTTGATGTCCCTGAAGTACCCCTCGTAGCCGCCCGGGTAGTCGTGGAACAGCTCGGGCGCCCTGCGTGACGCCATTTCGATCTTCTTGATCCAGTTGAAGTCGTCGCTGGGCCTGAGTTCGCCGTAGATGAGGTGGTGCGGTACGAGGTCCACGCGGATGTCCCTGAACCCGAGGCCGTACAGGTATGCGTAGAGCCTGCGGCCCGCATAGGGGTCGAAGTTGTATTTCAGGGCGATGGTCTCCACGAGCCTGTGCAGGACCGCCTCCATCCCGGGTTCCAGGGGGTAGTGGCTCAGACAGTTGTAGTCGAGGTCGAGGAGGCACATGCGGCCCTGTGGCTTCAACGCCAGCGCCGTGTTCCGCACGATGTCCAGGGCTCCCTGGCGATAATACTCGAGGACGAAGCGCATCCAGACCGCATCGAACTCCCCGAGATCTTCCAGGGAGCTCCTCAGGTCCCTGCACGCGAACTCCACCCCCGGCGTTTCCCCGTAGGTCTTCCGGGCGAACCGGATGCGGTCTTCCCCGAAATCGATGCCCACCGCGGACCCGCCGGGCCGGACGACTCCGGACAGAACGGCCGTGGTCTTGCCCGAACCGCAGCCTCCGTCAAGGACCCGCATGCCGGGGCCGATGCCGCACAGGCGGGCCTGCGCAGCCACTGCCTCGGGGTCGGTCTTCACGTCGAGCCTGAGGGCCTCCTCGGGGTTTTCCATGAGATATCCGTCCGCACTGCTCATACGCCCTCCCCCTGCAGAAACCAGGCGATGCCCCCTACGGGGACTCGGATCCCGGCGCCTGGCCCACGGAGCGCCCCCGCCGGGAGCGCCTCTTCTTCTGTTTGCGGATCCGCTCCGCCTCCCGCGCCCTGGGGGCGCCGTCGCCCAGGAGCATGCTCTCCAGCTTCTCCGTGAGGATCCGCCTGGCGAAGAACCTGTTCGCGGCGCGGGCACGGGTCTGCTGGCACTTCACCTCGATCCCCGTAGGGACATGCCGGATGTGCACGCAGGACGAGGTCTTGTTCACCTTCTGACCGCCGCGGCCCTGTGCGCGGACGAACCGCTCCTCGATGTCTTTCTCCTCGATCCCGAGCTCGCTCATCCGCTGCTCGAGCGCCCTGACCTTCTCCGGACTGATGAACGACTCTCCCATGCATGAACCCGTACGCCCTGTCGCTCGCTGACCACTGGACCTAGTGGAAATAGATCAGGTAGATCACCGAGAAGATAAGGTATGCGATGCCGATGAGCAGCGCCACGCCCAGCTTGTCGTAGAAGGCGAAGGGGCCGAAGCACCAGTAGCTGCAGTGGGGGCACTTGATGAACCACCTGCGGCTGATGACCTTCCTGCACCTCGGGCAGTAGATGCGCTTGCCGGGCTCGCCATGCTCCCGGATGTCGATGTTCCTCTTGAGTTCCCTGTGCACGTTCATGCGTTCGCCGCACTTGGAGCACCGGATGTCATCGGGCTGGAAGTCGTCCCACACGGTCTTCTTGCCGCACGTCGGGCACTTGATGGTTATCATGGATCCTGCGTTCCCCTTTCTCCCAAGTCTGCGGTTCTTGGAGAGCTCCATCTCCCACCCTGGATCACCTTGAAGACGATCCGCAGGACATCCGTCCCGCGCCTCACCTCCACGCGGAGCTCCTGCGTGCCCGGTTCGAACAGGAAATGGAGAGGCGGCTCGGCCGGGATGCGCAGTTCCCTCGGCAGGACGGCCTCGTCCACACACAGCTCTCCCCAGGGGTACACCACCCTGGTCCCCGTGTCCATGCGCTCTCTTCTGAGGTACGCCTGGGTCGGGACATCACCGGCCACCAGACCGGGTAGCCCCCTCACCGGGATGTCCATGCCTCCTGCCGGCCTTCCCCACATGTCCTGCATGATGAGTCTGTCCGGGGCGATCTTGAGGGTCCCCGTGACCATGCCGCCGGGCCCGTATGTCTGGACCGCCCCTTCCTCCGCCGAGGTGAGGATGACGGCCCCCTGCATGCTCACGTCCCCGTCTCCCACCGTGCCGTGGGCGGAAAATTCCGCACGGAACGGGTACAGGTCCTGCCGGGGCACATCCAGATGCGCACAGCCGGCGCACAGAACCACGCTCAGAAGAACCCAGACGGCATGCTTCATCTGTGGCCTCATATACAGGGTTGGGGGGAGAATGGCAAGCAGGGCCATATTGACACGGGCCACCTCGGCATTAATTACTTAAAGCATGATCAGCAAGATACTCATACCGACAGACTTCAGCGCAACCTCCCGTCACGCATTCACCTATGCCGTGGACCTGAACAGGCTCTTCAGGGCCAGGCTCTACCTCATCCACGTGCTGCAGGACTTCACCGAGTTCTCGGAATACACCCTGAGCCCCACCATCCTGCCCCAGCTCTATCTCGAGTTCGAGCAGAACGCCACCAACAAGCTGGAGGAGATGGTGAACCTGAACGTGCCCGAGGACATGCACTGCGACACCTACCTCCTCCACGGCATCCCCTTCTATGAGATCATCCAGTTCGCCCGCGCCGAGCAGATCGACCTCATCGTGGTGGGGTCCCACGGGCGCACGGGCCTGAAGCACGTTCTCTTCGGCCATACCGCGGAAAAGGTGGTGAAGAAATCACCCTGCCCCGTGCTCTCCATCAGGCACCCGGACACGGAATTCACCATGCCCTGACCGGTCTGCGAGATCCCTCCACGGGAAGGACCGGCCCTACTGGATGGGGTTGATGGGTCCTTCGAGCTTCCCTTCCACGAACTGCCTCACCAGGGGGTCCGGGGTCTGCCTGAACTCCTCGGGGGTCCCGTGGAACGCGATCCGCCCGTCGTACAGCAGGGCCATGGTGTCCGCCAGCGTGAAGGCGCCGTGGATATCGTGGCTGATCACCAGGCTGGTGGCCTCGGAGCGGGTGTGGGCCTCCTTGATGAGCGTGTTGATGGCGCTCGTCATGACCGGATCGAGCCCCGTGGTGGGCTCGTCGAAGAGGATCACCTTGGGCTTCAGCGCCAGGGCCCTGGCCAGCCCCACCCGCTTGCGCATGCCGCCCGAAAGCTGCGCGGGCATCTTGTCCTCGATGCCCGCGAGCCCCACCACCCTCAGCAGCGAGGCGACCTCGGAAGCGATCTCGTCCCTGGTGAGCTTCGTGTGGATGGTGAAGGGGAACCCCACGTTCTCGCCCACGGACATGGAGTCGAACAGGGCCGAGTCCTGGAAACACACCCCGTAGAGCTTGCGCACCTCGGTGAGCTCGGCCTCGTCCATGGAGACGATATCCCGGCCGCCCACCAGGATGCGGCCCGAGTCTGGCTTGAGAAGGCCCAGGACATGCTTGAGCAGTACGCTCTTCCCCGTTCCGGTGGGGCCCATGATGATGGTGATCTTGCCTTCCGGGACCACCAGGTCGAGGTTGTCGATCACCTTCTGGGACTTGAAGGTCTTGCACAGACCCTGGATCTCGATCATGACTCTCCCTTCCAGAGCGTTGCATACAGGTCGTTCCGGTGGTGCGCGCGCAGCGGGAACTGGGCCCTGATGCGGTCGATCTCGGCCGTGTCCGCCTGCACGAGGGCCACCGTCTCGTCGGGACCGGCGTCACAGAGCACCTCCCCCCAGGGGGATGCCACCAGGGAATGCCCCCAGGGGACATAGGCGAGCTTGTCGTTGTGTGCGGGCTGCACGCCGATGACAAAGGCCTGCAGTTCCACGGCGCGGAGCCGCACCAGCATCTCCCAGTGGGCCCTGCCCGTGGCCAGGGAGAAGGCCGCCGGCACGAAGAGGAACCGCACGTCCCTGGCCGAAAGCAGCTGGGCAAGCGGCGAGAACCGGATATCGTAGCAGACGATGACCGATGCGGTCCCCCACGGCGTGGCGAAGTCTCCCAAGGTGTTCCCGGGCACGATGGTCTGGGATTCCTGCACCGCAGGGCCGCCCGGGGGTGTGCAGTCGAAGAGGTGGATCTTGTCGTGCCTGTGCACGACCCGGCCGTCCGGATCTATGACGAAGGACCGGTTGAAAAGACGCTCCTCGGGGGACGGCCAAGGCATGGACCCGGCAACGATCCATGTCCCCGTCTCCGTGGCTACCCGGACGAGCCTGTCGAGGGTGGATGCGCTGTGGCGGGCGGCCCTGAGGATCGCTGCCGGCTCGTACGGCGTGAAGAACATCTCGGGCAGCGCCACGATCCGCGCGCCCCGGGACGCCGCACGTTCCACCATGGCCACGGCCCTGTCCACGTTCTCAAGGAAGTCATAGCCCTGACGGATCTGGCATATGCCGATGGGGACCTGGTCGTTCATCTCGCCTCGTTTGGCCGCTTTGAAGGCATCGGGTTCCACCCCGTGCCGGCTCACCCGGCACAAAAATTTCTATCGGCAAAGGAATTCCAAGTCAATCCATTTATGGCAGGTTTCACACGGCACGGCAGCGCCGTACTACCCGATGAGGGCGAGGAGGGACTGCATGAGGAAGTTCGTGTTCCCCTCCTTGGGCAGCCAGATGGTCACCTCGGTGTGGGGACGCTTCATCCTGGCCGTCCAGGACTTGAGCTGTTCCGGTTTCAGCGCCAGGCAGAAGAGCTCGTTCCAGGTATTCAGGAAGATGACATCCACCTCCCTGATGGAGTGCTGCGTGCCGGGCGACTCCATGTTCCCGATGATCACGAGGTTCTTGGCGTACTTGTCCTCCATGAGGGAGGACCGGTCAAGGCCCACGGATGCGGCGTCCGGGATCACCGTGTTCAGCTTCCACAGGAGCGACTGGATATCCGACAGGGAGACCTGGGAAACGTTCGGTATCATATGGAATGCGGTGGAAGCATCGAACCTCTTGTTGTACACGAGCCAGGCGAGGATCCTGGCCACCCTCTCCGAGCGCATGACGGGCTCGGACCGTCCCGGGTCGGGGGTATGCTCATAGATGCTCCACATGTCGTGTGTAAAGGCGAAGTACAGGTCCCGGTAGGCGGGTTCCCTCCTCTTCACCCGTTTCTCGGACTCTATCTTGCCGTCCTTGGACACGTAGAAGGCCTCGATCCTCCTCCTCAGGACCTCCACCTCCACGTCGTCGGCCACTGAAGAGCTGACCATGTACGCCTTGGCCCTGCGGATGAGCTGTACCGTGGTCAGCTTCAGGAAGGAGTGGATGTCGTCGCCGAACCTGCGGTACCTGTCCACCCCCCACTCGGCGAAGCCGTTCAGCTGGTACAGGGTGTGCAGCGACCAGCCCCACTCCCTCACGATGTCCACCATGATGGTTGCCTTGTCGTTCCGCTCGATCTTCACCAGGTCAGAGGCCCTGATGTTCGGGTTCACCTTGAGGTAGAAGCACTTCCTGAGGAGATCCACGGCCCGTTCGTCGCCCTTGTTGCCGTAGTAGTCCTCCACGCGGCGGAGCACCTGGATGTAGGGGTCGACGATCTGGTCCCTGTCGGCGGCCAGGACCGTCTTCTTCAGCATGTTGCACAACAGCATGTCCTTGGACGATGCCTCCAGGTAGCTGGCCACCAGTGCCATCTTGAGCACCGACTTCAGGGGGTCGTCCAAGGCCTTGTGCATCTGCCACAGCGCCGCGCCGAGGAGCTCCTGCTCGGGTATCCCCTCGAGGTCCCCCATGTCGATGAACCGCCGGGACTCGGATTCGGAATCCACCTGGAGCAGGCTGCGCATCTGCTCGTATCCTTGGGCACCACTGTCCGGGGGCACGATCCACCACAGGGGGACCCTCCCCTCGATGAGCGTCATGGTCCTGTAGAACTCCTCCTTGAGGATGCTCTTCAGGGCCGTCCCGGAGCCCTCCTGGGACACGGAGCCGAAATTGTTCGTTCTGATGTCCTGGAGGTCCATGAGGAAGAAATGGATGTCCAGCACGAACTTGCTGCTGATCCAGCGCTTGAGGTACCGCAGCTTTCTCGAAAGGGCCTTGAACCTCGCGGGGTCCATGTTCCGTGCATCCACCACCACCCAGATGTCGTAGTCCGACTCCCTGGTCTGGGCGAGGCTGCCCACCGAGCCGATGGTGAAGAGGCCTTCGATCTCGTTTTCCCTTGGGATGTAGTCCCGCATGTCACCGAGCTTGATCCTGGACGAGAAGAAGGACCCCACTTCCTTTATGGCCGCTGCGGGCCAGTCCATGAGCTTTATCCCGCAGGGGCAGTCCTCCTGCTCCTGATACCCAGGAAGGGCCGGGTGGTTGATGTGGAGGAGGAGCGGGAGGAACTCCAGCACGACCCGTGTGCCCACCGGGTCGCACTTGTACATGGTGTCCCTCTTGTAGCGGTTGTACAGGGTGAACGCCCTGTGGCCGCTCTCGATACCGGTATCCGTCTTCCCCATGAGAGCGTTATCGCATTAATCCGGACCCGACTTTAAACGCCAGCCCATCACGACGAGCCCTGAGACCACCATGGCCATACACAGGAGCTGGCCCATGGTGAAGGAAAACAGGACAAACCCGAGCTGGGCGTCAGGCTCCCGGAAATACTCAAGGAAAAAGCGCATGGCACCATACAGGGTGAGGAAGGCGCCGAGCACGATGCCCCTGCTCCTGACGCGCAGGCTGAGGACAGAAAGGATGCAGAAGAGCAGGAGACCCTCGCCGAAGGCCTCGTAGAGCTGGGAGGGGTGCCTCGGCAGGGGCCCTCCCCCCGGAAAGACCATGCCCCAGGGCACGTCGGTCACCCGCCCGAAGAGCTCGGCATTGATGAAGTTTCCCATGCGGCCGAAGAAGAGCCCGGGCGTCGCCCCCACAGCCCCCAGGTCGCCGAGCATGAGAAAGGGCTTTGCCCGGGAGCGGGCGAAGTACATCCCAGTGACCAGCAGGCCGATCATGCCCCCGTGGAACGACATGCCACCCTCCCAGACCGCGAGGATCTTCAGGGGATGGGAGAGGTAGTACCCGGGGTTGTATATCAGGCAGTACCCCACCCTGGCCCCCACCACCAGTCCGAGGATGCAGTAGGTGACGAGGTCCTCCACGTCGGCCCGGGTCATGGGGAGTTTCCTGCGGCTGCAGATGTGCAGGATGACGAAGTAGGCCACGATGAAGCCGAGGATATACATGAGGCCGTACCACCTCAGCTGGAGGGGACCGATATGGATGAGCACGGGATCGATCTGCGGGTATCTCATGGGTACGGGTGTTCTCACACCTTGTCATGAAAAGTCAAGGCATCTCGGATGCATGCGACAAACGGGCAGGGCACGGTTCCCCCGGATGTCCGTCATGTGACGCCTGTTGCCGGGTGGTTCCTGACTTCCTTGTTTACGTTTCATAATCACTCGTCTTTTTTTGTACATTTCTCGGGCAGCCTTGACTATACGGCGCTGAATTGCTATTGTTCTTCAACAGGAAAGGGATCGTATCCATGTTCAAAGTTGGTGACATAGTGGTTTATCCTGCACACGGTGTGGCTGAAGTCGAGTCGGTGGAGGACAGGGAGATCTCGGGCAGCATGATGTCCTTCATCATCCTGAAAATCCTCGATACGCAGATGACGGTCATGGTGCCCGTGGCGAACGTGAAGAACGTGGGGATCAGGGAACTCATCCGCACCAAGGGGATCGACCAGGTCATGGACATCCTGAAGCAGCGTTCGGTCCAGGTGGACAACCAGACCTGGAACCGCAGATACCGGGAATACATGGAGAAGATCAAGAGCGGGTCCGCCTTCGAGATCGCCGAGGTCCTGCGTGACCTGAACATCCTCAAGCGCGGCAAGGAGCTGTCCTTCGGTGAGCGGAAGATGTACGACACGGCCAAGAACCTCCTGGTCAACGAGATTTCCATCTCCAAGAAGCTCGACAGGAAGGACGCCGAGATGATGATCCTTTCCGCCATGGGAAAAATCGAACAGGTGTCTTCATGAAAACCTTCAGGATGAATCCATGAAATGGCTGCTCCGTCTCCTCATCGCCCTGGTGGTCTTCTACGGGGCCTACCAGTACGCCGTCACCCAGATGGGCGGGGTCATCTGGGTCATTGTCCTGCCGCTCATCGCCGAGGCCTGCCTCCTGGCCATCTTCATCGGTGAGATCAAGGGGTTCAAGCTCCATCCCATGGCATACGCAGGCGGCCTGCTCGGGACCATCCTGGGCCTGATCATCGGCAGTCTGTTCGGGTACGTGCTCATCGGGATCAACGAGAGCGGCATCTACCTCTTCATCCTCATCAACTCCATGTTCGCCTACCTGGGTTACTCGGTGGGCATATCCTGGGGCAAGGAGATCGCGTCGCTCCCCGCCTTCCGCCAGAAGCCCAGGGCGGAAGGGACGAGGATGAAGCTCCTGGACACCAGCGTCATCATCGACGGCAGGATCGCGGACATCTGCGAGGCGGGGTTCATCGACGGCACCCTCATCGCGCCGCAGTTCATCCTGAACGAACTCCAGCACATCGCCGACTCCTCCGACCCCCTGAAGCGCGCCCGGGGCAGGCGCGGGCTCGACATCCTCAACAAGCTCCAGAAGAGCCCGCAGGTGAAGATCGAGGTCATGGAGCTGGACTTCCCCAAGGTCAAGGAGGTGGACTCCAAGCTCATCGCCCTGGCCAGGGAGATCGGCGCGGACATCCTCACCAACGACTTCAACCTCAACAAGATCGCCCAGATCCAGGGCGTGAACGTCCTGAACATCAACCAGCTCGCCAACGCCGTGAAGCCCATCGTGCTGCCCGGCGAAACCATGACCGTGACCGTCACCCGGCAGGGCAAGGAGCGGGGCCAGGGAGTGGCCTACCTGGACGACGGCACCATGGTGGTGGTGGAGCAGGGAGAGTCCCTCATGAACCAGGCCACCGACGTGGTGGTCACCTCCATCCTCCAGACGCCCGCGGGCAGGATGATCTTCGCGGCCATCAAGAACCATGCCGCCTGACGCCCTCATCGTGGCCGGCGGCACGGGTTCCCGGTTCGGCCGTAAGAAGCAGTTCCTGGAGATCCTCGGCACCCCCGTGCTGAAACGCACCGTGAAGTGCTTCGAGGACCACGGCGGCTTTGCCAGGATCGTGGTGGTGGTGCCCGGGGAGGACATCCCCGAGGCGCAGAGGATACTGGCCGGCTCAGCCGTGGAGCTCATCATCACCCGGGGCGGCGAGACCCGCCAGAAATCGGTGCGCAACGGCCTGGACAAGGTCAAGGACGGCGAGACCGTGCTCATTCACGACGGGGTGAGGCCCTTTGTCACCCGCGAGCTCATCGACCGCGTCATCACCGGCCTCAGCGGGGCCGACGGCTGCATACCGGCCCTCAGGGTGAGCGACACCCTCAAGGAGGTCAAGGACGGCCTGGTGCTGAGAACCATCCCCCGGAACCACATCTGCACCGTCCAGACCCCCCAGGCCTTCGTCACCGCGACCATCCTCGAGGAGCACCTCAGGGCGCTGCGCCGCGGCGACTCCACCCACACGGACGACAGCCTCCTCCTGGAGGCGGCCGGGAAAACGGTGCGGGTCGTGCCGGGAGACCCCCTGAACCTGAAGATCACCTTCCCGGAAGACCTGCCCATGGCGGAGGCCATTGCCGGATGCCGCTGAGGATCGGGATCGGGTACGACATCCATCGCCTGGTGGCGGGCAGGCCGCTGGTCATCGGCGGAGTGCCCGTGCCCTACGAGAAAGGCCTGCTGGGCCACTCGGACGGCGACGTGGTCGTCCACGCAGTGTGCGACGCCATCCTGGGCGCCCTGGCCCATGGCGACATCGGGGCCCTGTACCCGGACACCTCTGCGGATACGGAGGGCATGCACTCCCTGAAGATGCTGGAAGAGATCATGGCCACGGCCGCCCGGGGCTACGAGATCGTGAACATCGACATCAACTGCATCTGCGAGAAGCCGAGGCTCTCCGAGCACCGCTTTGACATGGTGGCGGCCATCGCCCGGGCATCCGGCGCCGACCCCGGAGCCGTGTCGGTGAAGTTCCGCACCCACGAGGGCCTGGACGCCGTCGGCCGTGGAGATGCCGTCGCGGCCCAGGCGGTGGTGCTCCTGAGGAGGCGCTGAGGTGGCCCGCACGGCCCCGCGGGATCTTCAGCAAAGCCCTTTATCCGAGCATGGCGCTGTGCTACTTTATGGTTCCCTGAGCCGGAGGCAGCTAAGAGACATACGCAAGGAGAACCCATGGAGCTGAACGTATACAACACCCCATTCAAGAAGAAGAAGCCCTTCGTGCCGCTGAACGGGAACAAGGTGGGCATGTACGTGTGCGGCGTCACGGTCTACGACATGTGCCACATCGGGCACGCCCGCTCCCTCATGGTCTTCGACATCATCTCGCGCTACCTGCGCAGAAAGGGCTATGACCTCACCTACGTGAGGAACTTCACGGACATCGACGACAAGATCATCGCCCGCGCCAATGCCCTGGAGACATCCTACCGGGAGGTGGCGGACCGCTACATCGACGAGTTCAACACCGACATGGAGATCCTCAAGGTGCGGCCTGCGGACATCGAGCCCAAGGCCACGGACCACATCGGCGACATCATCGAGATGGTGCGCATCCTTGTGGACAAGGGCCTGGCCTATAAGGCCGACGACGGCAGCGTGTACTTCAGCGTGGCGAAGTTCAAGGGATACGGGAGCCTTTCCGGCAGGCGCATCGAGGAGATGATCGCCGGCGCCCGGGTGGACATCGGGGAGCTCAAGCGCGACCCCCTGGACTTCGCCGTGTGGAAGGCAAGCAAGGAGGGGGAGCCCTCCTGGGACAGCCCCTGGTCGAAGGGCAGGCCGGGCTGGCACATCGAGTGCTCGGCCATGAGCACCCGCTTCCTGGGCCCCACCCTGGACATCCACGGCGGCGGAAGGGACCTCATCTTCCCGCACCACGAGAACGAGACCGCCCAGTCCGAGGGCGCCTACGGCGTGCCCTTCGTGCGCCACTGGATCCACAACGGCTTCGTCACGGTGAACGGCGAGAAGATGAGCAAGTCGCTGGGCAACTTCATGACCATCCGGGAGCTCACCCGGGACGTGCACCCCGAGGTGCTCAGGCTGCTGGTGCTGTCCAACCACTACCGCAGCCCCATCGACTTCTCCAGGGACGCGCTGAACACATCCCGGCACGCCCTGGTGCGCTTCTACGAGATGCTCGACCGCGTGAACAGGGCCACAGCCTCCGGGGGCGAATCCCGTCTCGAGGGGCACATCGGTACGTTCCTCGCCGCCCTCGACGATGCCATGGCCGACGATTTCAACACGGCACGGGCCATGGCTTCCCTGCACGACCTCACCACCGAGGTGAACCGGTCCCTTGACGACGACCCGCGCATCTCGGAAGGGGACAGGCGGCAGCTCGCCCGGGCGGTGGAGGAGATCGTGGAGGTGTTCGGCATCCTCGCCGAGGACCCCGGGCTCTTCCTGGACACGGTGAAACGGGGCGACGTGCGGGTGACAGGCTTGTCGGAGCAGGAAATCCTGCGCCTCATCGACGAGCGGAACCAGGCCAGGAAGGCAAAAGACTTCAAGCGGGCCGACGAGATCAGGGACACCCTCAAGGCAAAGGGCATCCAGCTGAAGGACTCCGCCGGGGGAACGCTCTGGGAAAAGATCGCCTGAGAGGTCCGGCTCCCGCACCCCTTCATGGTATGGGAGCAGCACGCCATGGCATATAGGCTTGTATCCCCCTTCTCGCCCCAGGGAGACCAGCCCCGTGCCATCGACGCTCTGTGCGAGGGCCTGGCCAGGGGCACGCGTGACCAGGTGCTCCTGGGCGTGACCGGGTCGGGCAAGACCTTCACCATGGCCTGCGTCATCGAGCGGACGGGCAGGCCGGCCCTGGTGATCGCGCCCAACAAGATCCTGGCCGCCCAGCTCTTCGGGGAGTTCCGGGAGCTCTTCCCGGACAACGCGGTGGAGTACTTCATCAGTTACTACGACTACTACCAGCCCGAGGCCTATGTCCCGTCCCGCGACCTCTACATCGAAAAGGACTCCTCCATCAACGAGGACATCGACAAGCTGCGACACCGGGCCACCCGGGCCCTCTTCGAGCAGCAGGAGTGCATCATCGTGGCATCCGTGTCCTGCATCTACGGGCTGGGCTCGCCCGAGGCCTACCAGGGCATGCTCCTCTACCTGGAGGAGGGCAGGCCCATGGGCCGCGACGAGGTGCTGAAAAAGCTCGTGGAGATCCAGTACGAGCGCAACGACTACGACTTCCACCGGGGCACCTTCCGGGTGAGAGGCGACTGCGTGGAGGTCTTCCCGGTGCACGAGGACGACACGGCGCTGCGCATCGAGTTCTTCGGCGACGAGGTGACCTCGCTCTGGCAGATCGACACCCTGCGGAACAGGAAGATCCGCCGGCTCGGCCACGTCCCGGTGTACCCGGCTTCCCACTACGTGACCCCGCGCTCCACCCTGCTGAATGCCTGCGACGCCATCAGGGCCGAGCTGCAGGACCGCGTGGCCTTCTTCCGGTCCGAAAACCGGCTGGTCGAGGCCCAGCGCATAGAAGAGCGGACGCGCTATGACCTGGAGATGCTCATGGAGACGGGCACGTGCAAGGGCATCGAGAACTATTCCCGCCACCTCACGGGCAGGCGGCCCGGCGAGCCCCCCCCTACCCTCATGGACTACCTGCCGAAAGACACCATCGTGTTCCTGGACGAGTCCCACGTAGCGGTGCCCCAGCTCATCGGCATGTACCGGGGAGACCACTCTCGCAAATCCACCCTGGTGGACTACGGCTTCCGGCTGCCCTCGGCGCTGGACAACCGGCCCCTGCGCTTCGACGAGTTCAACCGCCTCGTGAACAGCCTCGTCTACGTGTCCGCCACGCCGGGCGACTACGAGATGGAGCAGGTCAAAGGCCGCGTGGTGGAGCAGGTGGTGCGGCCCACGGGTCTGCTGGACCCGGCAGTGGTGATCCGGCCCGCCACGGGCCAGGTGGACGACCTGTACCGCGAGATCGTCTCCGTGGTGAAGAAGGGCGGCCGGGTGCTCGTCACCACGCTCACCAAGAGGATGGCAGAGGAACTCACCTCCTACTACCAGGGCCTGGACGTGAGGGTGAAGTACATGCACTCGGACATCGACACCCTGGAACGCATCGAAACCGTCAAGGGGCTGCGTGAAGGCGCCTTCGACGTCCTGGTGGGCATCAACCTGCTCCGCGAGGGCCTGGACATCCCGGAAGTGACCCTGGTGGCCATCCTGGACGCGGACAAGGAGGGGTTCCTCCGGTCGGAGCGCTCGCTCATCCAGACCGCAGGGAGGGCTGCCCGGAACGTGGGAGGCAGGGTCATCATGTACGCGGACACAAATACCGGCTCCATCGAGAGGGCCTACACGGAGACCATGCGCAGGAGAGCCAGGCAGGAGGAGTACAACAGGGCCCACGGCATCACGCCGAAGAGCATCCGGAAGAACATCCGGGACATCCTGGGCTCCATCTACGAGCGGGACTACCCGGACATC
>CAZNGL010000069.1:0-14697 GCA_964572405.1 uncultured Bacteriovoracaceae bacterium | reverse complement strand
GATGGAATCTCGTGACTGGAGTTCAGACGTGTGCTCTTCCGATCTAGCCGCCATGTGGCGCCTGGCCCCTTGACGTCCATGCCCGGAAAGGACATAACCTCCCTGATGAGAACCGCTGCATATCCCACCCGCGACCTGGAGGCACATGTCTTCTCTCGTTAAAGGCGTCATCACCTCGGAGCCGTTCCTGGCGTTCCTCTACCGCTTCATCCGCGCCTACAGCGCCACGTTCCGGTACTCCATAGAGAACGAGGCCCCCTGGATGGACTACCTGGAGCAGGGCGGGAGCGTGCTCCTGTGCTGCTGGCACCAGCAGTTCTTCTCCGCGATACGGCATTTCAAGACCATGCAGGCGTACCGGCCGCCCCTCATGATCAGCAAGAGCAGCGACGGGACCATCATCGCAGGGGTGGCACGACGGACCGGGTGGAACCCGGTGCTCGGATCTTCATCCCGGGGCGGCGCCGAGGCGCTCAGGGGGATGATCGACGCATTCCGGACCTCACGGCTGGCGGGCCACGTGGTGGACGGTCCGCGGGGCCCGGCGGGACAGATCAAGGCCGGGGTCATCCGGCTCGCTCACGCCGTCGAGGCCGTCATCGTGCCCTTCTATACCGATGCCGACCGGGCATGGTTCTTCGACAGCTGGGACAATTTCCTCCTTCCCAAACCCTTCTCCCGGGTGACGCTGACCTATGGCGACATGATCAGGTTCTCCCCCACCACGGACCCCGTTGAATTCGAGGCCCAGAGGCTGCACCTCGAGAGGGTCATGTCTCCGGGCCTGAAGGGAAGGCTGGCCCCGGGCGGAACACGCTGAAGGGCCCTGCGCCCTGAAGAAGCCTCCTGCGTGGAGGTCCTCTGTCAGGGCAGTCGGTTTGGCGCCTGGAGCGTCCGCCCCTGAGGCGCGACCCCACCGGTCGTCACCTGGGTCGTCTTCACCCCCGTGGGCCGGGACTTTCCCGCAAGGTCCTCCAGGGCGCGGAAGGCCTCGGCGTACTTGTTGCCCGGGCTCCACAGGAGCCAGCCCACGGCGCCCGCATCCCTGGCTGCCCGTATCTGCTCCTTGATGTAGGCCGGGGTGTACCCGATGGTGACGCGCAGGGGGAATGACTGGAGCCACGGCCGGATGATCACCCGGTCCCCCACCAGGGCCTTCATGCGCTTCACCCCGGCGTTCACGAACATGTAGGGCTCGTCGGCGGGGTTCGGGATGCCCGAGAAGTTCTTCACGAAGTGCGAGGGGTAGAGCATGGGGGAGATGATGTCGAAGTGATCCTTGAACCTCATGACGTCCTGGCCCAGGATCCTGATGTCCTCATCCTTCTGCCAGATCACGATGCCGAACATGTCCAGGGACAGGAGCACCCCCTTCGAGGTGGTGAGCTGGTGGATCCGGGCGGCGTACTCGGTAAGCACGTCGCTGCGGGACTTGCCCTCCACGCCGGTGTGGGTCTTGCCGTCGGCCGGGTACCGGAAGTAGTCCACCTGGATCTCGTCCACACCGAAGCCGATGAGCTCGCGGATAACGGCCAGGTTGTAGTCCTGCACGTCCCTGCTGGCAGGGTTCACCCACTCCTTGTCGAACCTCCACGCGTTGTTGCGGGTGGAGTTGTGGATGTCTCTGAACATGCAGACCCGGGCCACGACGTGGACGCCCTTTTCATGCAGGTAACTCACCAGTTTGGAGATGTCGTCGATGGCCGCGCCGGAGGTTTCCACACCCGTGTACTGCTTCTGCACCGCGCTCCTGTAGGTGGGCAGTCCCTCGACCTCCTTGGCGTCGAAAACCACGGTGTTGGCGCCGTTCTTCATGAGCCGCTCACCCATGGCGAGCACCTGGGGGGACCCTGCGGTGAACTGGTTGGCATAGGCGCCCTTGGCCTCGAAGGTCCTGGGCCGTCTGACGCTCACCGGCCTGACCGGTTCGGTACGGACCAGCGGGATGGTGAGGACCTGCCCCAACGAGAGCCCCTCGTCGCCGATATTGTTGGCCTTCCTGATCTGTTCCACGAACTCGCTGTTCGTATAGGCCGCGGCCAGGGGCAGGTACTGGTATGCGATCTTCCCCAGGGAGTCACCCTGCTTCACCGTGTATGACACCGGTTCCGCCGAGTGGAGCTGCACGGATGCGAGACAGAACATCATGATGCACAGGCAGTGCACAGCGATACGCATGGGTTCTTCGTCCTCTCTTTCCAAAGAAGCTTCTACCTACTCTATCGGCGTTTCCCCCGATATCCTCACCGTGTGATCCGGTCTCCCCTGCCCTGCTCCGCCTTGATGCCCATGATCCTCCGGGCCTCCTCCGGGGTCGCAGGCTCCCTCCCCAGGGCCGAGGCGATCTTCACCGCCTGGAGCACCTGTTCGTAGTTTCCCTTGGCCAGTTCCCCCGAGGGCATCCTGATGTTGTCCTCCAGTCCCACGCGCATGTGCCCGCCCATGAGGCAGCTCATGGTCACGGCAGGGAACTGGTCCAGCCCCACGCCGCACGCGGTGAAGGTTGCCCCTTCCGGCAGGGCGTGCACCATGGCGGTGAAGGCCTCGGGCCGGAACCGCTGGCCGCCCGCCACACCCCAGACGAAATTGAAGTTCATGGGCCTGGAAAAGAACCCCTGCCTGGCGATGAGCAGGGCGTTGTCCAGCCCGCCCATGTCGTAGCACTCCATCTCGGGCTTGATGCACTGTTCCTCCATGGCCCTGCCGAAGTCCTGGAGCATGGTGAAGGTGTTCTCGAACACGCCGTCGAGGATGATGGCCCCGGTGCCACGGTCCATGATGCTGAAGTTCATGGTGTTGGTGTTGAGCGATGCCACCTCGGGCCTGACGGCGAGGATCTGGGCGATCCTCTGCTCCGGGGTCCTGCCGATGCCCACGGCCGAGCTCAGATTCACGATGAGCTCGGGGGTGCGCTCCCTGATGGCGTCGTGGGTGGCCCGGATGCGTGCGATCTCATGGGTGGGGTTCCCCTGGTCGTCCCGGGCATGGACATGCACCATGGCCGCACCGGCGGCATAGCACTTGGCCGCCTCTGCCGCGAACTCGGCAGGGGTGTAGGGAACCGCGGGATTCTGGCCCTTGGTGGTGAAGGCCCCCGCCAGGGCGGCACAGATGATGACCTTGCTCTTGGTGTCGTTCATCGAGACGGGTCCTCACCCGGAAGGGACCGGCATAATAAAAGGGTGGGCGATTCCGGCTGCATCTTCGAGGGGGGAATGCCTACTGCGCCCTCGCCCCGTTCGTGAACACGTGCAGGATGGCATAGGTGGCGCGCTCCTGGCGCTTCCTGGTGAGCGGCTCCTTGCCGAGCACCATGACCGAGATGAACGTCTCTATGGCGCCGTAGAAGATGTAGGTGAGGTGGTGGGGCGGGATCTCGCGGTTGAGGAACCCGCTCTCCTGGCCCTGTACCATGATCTTCTCGCACAGGCCGAAGAACCTGAGAAAGTGCGAGAGGCCCTCCTCGGTGTGGTAGACCGAGCTCCGGCAGACCTCGCTCACGAAGATGGACATGAGGTTCGGCTTCTGGCCGTAGGTGTCAAGGAAGAACTCGATGATGTTCACGAGTTTGTCCCTGGTCTGGGCATCCGACGCGATCTCACGGTCCATGACGGCGTAGAGGTCGTTCCACCAGGACTCCACGATGATGTCGAACAGGACCTCCTTGCTTCCGAAATAGTGGTACACGAGCCCGTAGGAAACGCCTGCCCTCCTGGCGATATCCGCCATGCGGGCATTGGCGTAGCCCTTCTCCCGGAACACCTCGAGGGCGGCATCGATGATCATTGACTGCTTCACGCTCTTCGCCATGGACAAACCCTTTAAAGTCATTCTCTTGCCTGTCATTGTGCCCGGACGACGGCGTCTCGTCAAGCACTTAATCGACACCGGGGTCGAAAGCCCGGGGGTGATTTCCAGCACGATCCGTGGTACATACCCTGAAGAGATCAAGATCATATCCGGGGGACTTCGACACCATGAGCAAGGGACTGCGTGACGTGACGGACAGCTGCCGTATCAGGATCGACAAGGAAGGGCGCTGGTACTACGAGGGCAACGAGATCATCAACCCCATGGTGCTGCGCGCCTTCTGCCAGGCCCTCCAGAAGGACGAGCACGGCAGGTACCGCATCGTGATGGAGCCAGAGGTCTGCTACGTGGAGGTGGAGGACACCCCCTTCGTGGTCAGCGGCATCCGCGGCGACCAGCAGGTGGGCCTGTACCTCCGCCTGAACACCCTTGAGACCTTTCCCCTGGACCCCACACGGATCAGCATCGGGGAGAACAACGTCATGTACGCCACCCTGCCCGACGGCATGAAGGTGCGGTTCACCCGGCCCGCCTACTACAGCCTTGCCCTCATGATGGAGGAGGACGAGAACGCCATGATCGTGCTCAGGATCAGGGACGTCTGCTACCCCATCTGCGCCGCAGCGTAGTGTATGGGAAAGAAGGCATGTAGGACATATCCTGTCAGGAACAGATCTCAGGTTTTTTCAGTAGAATGCCGATATGGGAAAACACCAAATCACACCGGAGGTGATTCCATGCAGAAGTCTTTTCTCGTTGCAGCAATACTGTGTTTCGCACTGACCATGGGCTCCCCCGTGTTCGCCGACGACGCGGCAGGGAGGCAGGAACTCATCGACGCGGTCAGCCATGGGGTGAAGGTCATCGAGAGCAAGGGCAAGGCAGGCCTCGAAGAACTGAAGAACTACCGCTTCGCCGGGGGGAACTACCTGTATGTCACCGACATGAACGCGGTGGTCATCATGCACCCCGTGGCACCGGAGCTGCTCAACAAGGACTGCACCGCCATCCGCGCCACGGACGGCAAGTACTTCGGCGCCGAGATGAAGTCAAAGGCCGAGAAGAACGGTTCCGGATGGACATCCTACATGTGGCCCAACCACCTGAAGAACAAAACGCCCGAGCTCAAGTGCACGTATTTCAAGACCGCCAACATGGCCGGCACCAAGGTCATCGTCTACGCCGCCATGTTCGGGATCTCCGAAGCGGGCTGCAACTAAGGGTTCCCCCGGATACACAGAGAATGAGGGGATGCCCGGGCTCCCGGCATCCCCTCTTTTTTTCCAGCCTGTCAGGGGCTGTTCCCCTCCATTCCGGCACCGTGTTCTCCACACATCGCTCTTCCCCACATCGATCATCCCCTTGATTCCACAGGTTGCCCGCTTATTATTCACAGACCACGTCACATCACTCACCGGAGGTGCTCTATGAGACAGGGAAGAATATGGATCGTGTGTCTGGTGACCCTCGCCCTGGCCGCCCCTGCCGTCTTTGCCGACGAGGCGCGCAGGAAGATGCTGGAGGACGAGGTGAACTACGGGGTCAAGGTCCTGGAGGCCAAGGGCAAGGCCGGCATGGAGGAGCTCAAGGCCTACCGGTTCGCAGGCGGCGAGGGGTACATCTACCTCACGAACATGGAATTCTACGTCATCATGCACCCGGTGGCCAAGGAGCTGGTGGGAAAGGACTGCACCCTCATCAAGGACGCGAAGGGCAAGTTCTTCGGGGCCGAGATGAAGGGCAAGGCCCTCAAGGACGGGGAAGGATGGACCTCCTACTGGTGGCCCAACCCCCAGAAGAACAATGTACCCGAACTGAAGTGCTCCCGGTTCAAGATCGCCAACATGGGGGGCGAGAAGGTGGTGGTCTATTCCGCCCTGTTCGGGGTCACCGAGACGGAATGCAAGTGATCGGCTGTTGCATGGATGCATCACGGGGGGTATCAGGTGCTGCCTGATACCCCCCGTGTCATAGGGCGTTCTGTTCGTGTCTGATACTGCGGCTCAGCTGCCGAAGAGACCGTTTATCTGGCCTTCCAGCCATGACTGCTGCGACTGCAGGGTGGACAGCATGGTTTCCATGGCCGTGTACTTGGCGTTCAGGGTCTCCTGGTACTTGGTGAGCCTGATCTCCATTCTCTCTATCTTCCTGTCGATATTGTCGATCTGGGTCTGCAGAGACTCCTGCTTGTTCGCCACATAGCCGTCGATGCTGTCCGTCATGGTGTACAGGGCATTGTCGAACAGCTCCCCGACGCCCTTGGTGAAGGTGAAGTCAAAGGTCCCTGTGCCTGTCCCGGTGTACTTTATCCTGAGGCCCTCCACGTCCTGGTCGTCGTCTCCCACCAGCGTCTGGCCCGACCCGGTCATGGTCATCCATTCGTCGGAGCCGCTCAGCCGGATCCTGCCCGCCACGTCGAGGCCGGTGTACTCGCCGTCGGTCAGGCCGAGGTTCCCACCGGACACGGACAGGGTGAAGTTCCCCGGGGTCCCGTAGGAGTCGCTCGTGATCCTGAGCTGGCCCCCGTCGTCTTCCGCGGTGATGCCCAGGGTGTTATCGTCGTTGATGGCGTCCACGATGGTCGCGAGGTCCCAGCCCGCGCTCAGCGTGATGCTCCTCTGGGTACCTCCCGAGCTGGTGAGCGTAATGGTCGCATCGCTGCTCAGGGTTCCGGAGAACCCGCTTCCCACGGTCCCGGCCCGGGTGGCAGTCTGGGTGACCTCCACCTCGTAGTCGCCTGCCTCCATGTCCCTGCCCGAGGCCACGTAGATGAGGTCGCTGCTGGTGCTCGATCCCTGGGCCACGAAGAGGTTCACCACATCCTGGAAGTTCGTCTCCAGATACCCGTCCAGGGTCTCGTCGTCAATGGAGAGCTTGCCCGTCTTGTCGAGGTTCACACCGATGAGGCTCAGGTAGTTCAGGGTGGAATCGAGACCGGTCACCTCGGAGAGCACGATCCTGCGCAAGGTGCTCTTTACCGTCTGGAGCGAGGTGTCTCCGAAGAGTGTTCCCGATGTTTCGCCTTCCTCCGACACGGTGTTCTGGCCGGCGATGTAGCTCATAACCTCGTTGTAGCTGTCCACGAAGTCCTGGATCTTTTCCTTGACGCCGTCATTGTCCCTGGTCACGTTCAGGGTGATGGTCGAGGCCGCATCCGCACCCAGGAGGTTCAGGGTCACGCCGCTGATCACGTCGGTGATCTGGTTCGTGCTCCTGGTGATGGTGAACCCGTCCAGGGTGATTTCGGCGTCCCGGCCTTCCGTGACCTCGGTGAAACCGAACTCGGACAGGACAGTGCTGCCCGGGGCGTCTTCGATGGTGAAGCCGTCGGCACCCGTGTTCTTCGAGGTCAGCGTCAGCCGGTACTCGTCATCGGCCACGGTGATGATGGATGCCGTGACGTCCACCGGGTCGTCTCCCGAGTTCATGGCGTTGATCTTCTGCTGGATGGTGGAGAGGCTGTCCGTTGCCGCGATGGTGAGTTCCTGGTCGTTGATGAGGAGGGTGCCGGAAAGCCCCAGGGCCTCGCTGGCAGTGCTGAAGCCCGTGCTCGCGGTTTTTTCCGCAGTGGCAAGACTGTTGACCACGATGCTGTACGTGCCTTCCGATGCATTGGAGCCCACGGCATAGCCCAGCAGGTCCCCCACCTCGCTGCCCGAGCCGGTGATGGCGGCACTGGGTTTGAACACGTCGAAGTCGTCGAGGGATGAGAGGGAGCTCGCAGCGGTCTTCAGGGAAAGGAGCTTGGAGTTGACCTGATTCCAGGCAGTCTTCTTTTCGCTGAGGGTGTCCTGCTTCTCTTCGAGGAGCGTGATGGGCCTGCGCTCGAGCTGCACGAGCTGTGAGATCATGCTGCTCCAGTCAAGCCCGGATACCATTCCTGAGATTGAGAATGCCATACGTCCCCCCTGTCTCCCCAGATAGAATAAGGGCGCAGGCCCCGGCATGCAATAGCCGGGGCGCTGTGCACCGGTTCCTACACTTCCTCTTCAACAAGCAGCCCGGAGATCTCGGCCATCTTCTCCCGGAGCCGGATGACGCTCTCGGGCGGCACCTCTCTGATCACCTCACCGCTTTCCTTGTCCACCACCCGCACCACGATGTCGTGGGAGCCCTCGTCGATGCTGAACTGGATGGACCGGTTCGCGATCCTGAGCTGGTTGTTGATGCCTTCAAGATCCTTCCTGATCTCTTCGGCAGATCGTGTCTCTTTCTGAAGAGCCCTGCGAGGCTGAGTAACTTCCTTGTCCCGACTGGTCGATGCCTGGGCAATGGCCTCAGATTCCACACCGGTTGGTTCAAACCGGACAGGTTCTACCTGCTGCATGGTTCTGACGCTCTCGATCTTCATGGCCATACCCGCCTTTCAGTCAATGGAACGTGGGGGAGGAGACCTCCCCCACGACCTTTCTGACTGGTATTAGCCGAACAGGGAGAGCACGCCCTGCGAGGACATGTTGGCCTGCGCAAGCATCGCGGTGCCGGCCTGGAGCAGGATCTGGTTCTTGGTGAAGGTCACCATCTCCGAAGCCATGTCCACGTCTCTGATGACCGACTCCGATGCGGAGAAGTTCTCGATCTGCACCTGGAGGTTCGAGTAGGTGAAGTCGAGCCGGTTCATGGACGCACCGATGTCGCCGAGCACGACCGCGAGGTCGTCGATGGCGTCGTCGATCTCACCGATGGCGGTGACCGCATTGGCTGCACTGGTCAGGGCGGTGGAGATGCCCAGGCCTGAGGAACTCAGCGAGCCGATGGTGATGGACATCTGGTCGGCAGCTGCCACATCGCCGGAACCCACCTGGAAGGTGCCCTGGAAGGTGCCGTCCAGAAGCGCGGTGCCCTGGTACTCGGAATCCTCCACGATACGGTCGATCTCTTCGATCAGGGACTGATACTCGGCATCGATCTTGTCGAGGTCGGTGCCCGCGTTGGCTGAAGCGGCCTGGGTGGCGAGCTCCTTCATCCTCTCGAGGATGCCTTCGACCTGGTTGGCAGAACCCTCGGCCACCTGCAGCAGGGCCTTGCCTTCGACGGCGTTCCTGGATGCAACGGTCAAGGACCTGACGTTCACGCGGAGCCTGTTGGCAATGGCCAGACCCGCTGCGTCGTCGGCTGCGCGGTTGATGCGGAAGCCGCTGGACAGTTTCTCCATGCTCTTGTTCAGGTTGTTCTCGGTGCCGAGTAACTGCCGGTGTGCGTTGATTGCTGCGACGTTGGTGTTGATGCGAAGTGCCATTGTTGAATCCTCCTTGATTTTTTTGGGGTGTTCCGACCATCCGTGGCCGGTTTGTTCATTTGTGATCAGTTTTCAGGTCCTGATCAAACCTCCTGTTCCCCTCACCTCCTTTTCGATTTTTTTGAGCTTACAGTCTCTCTTATCGTCACGTCTGTCCATGACTTTAACATTTTTTTCATCCACACAGAATTCCATGCATTCAATGTGTTGATTCCGTCCCGCCTCTCCCGGCCATTTTCGGGAGATCTCCGTCAAATATTTGACAAAGCCCTTGGCGCAGATTGTTTATCTTTTTGATTTTATTAATCAATATCTTTCGTGCGTTCAAGGGCATGCATCTTGCTTCAAACGGCATATATAATAAAGGAAGTCACGGGGAACGATGATGAGAGAGCCGAGGCCGAATTTTTCTGCCATGACTACATCCCTCTTCCATCGCGCCCTCCTGAAGGCCCTGGCAGACAACTGGCACAACGATCATACAGACAACTTCGACCACGTACGGTTCGGCGAGCAGGAACAGGGTATCGTCGACCCGCAGAGAGGTCTCTCCGATGTGGAGCGATACCTCGAAGAACTGGAGGCCTTCTTCTGCCTGCTCGGAGACGACCGGTCGAGGGGGCTCCTCATCCAGCTGCTTGCCTTCCGCATTCTGGGGCACCGAAAGATCCGGCTCCCCCTGTCCCGGCCGGAGTACTGGAAGGCCATCGCCGACCTGGCGCTGCTGATGGAAAGGGGAAAGAGCATCAAGACCACGCTGCTGAGAAACACCACGGACCTCTTCTACGCCGACCTGTCCCCCCTGGGGATCCCGGTCCGGCTCTACACCCTGCCGAGGACCATCCTGACCCAGTTCCTGCTCAATCAGTACCTGTATAAGAAGGATGACGGATCCATCATCGGTGCGGAACCGGGAGACATCGTGATCGACGGCGGGGCCTGCTGGGGGGATACCTCCCTGTGCTTCGCCCACATGGTCCGGGGGAAGGGAAAGGTGTACGCCTTCGAGTTCATCCCGGACAACCTGAAGGTGACCTATGAGAATATACGCCTGAATCCAGCCCAGGAAGAGATCGTCCGGGTCGTCGAGCATCCCCTGTGGCACGAGTCGGGCATCCGCATGTACCACGACGACAAAGGTCCGGGCAGCAGGGTCTCGGCCGAACCCATGGAAGGGTGTGCAGGCGAGGCAACCACGCTGTGCATCGACGACCTGGTCCGCCAGGAGGGGCTGAAGAGTGTCGACCTGATCAAGATGGACATCGAGGGCGCAGAGCAGGACGCCCTCAGGGGGGCTGAACAGACCCTGAGGAGGTTCAGGCCCAAGCTCGCCATATCCATCTATCATTCCATGAGCGACTTCGCGCAGATCGTTCATCAGATACACGAGATGGACCTCGGGTACCTGTTCTACCTGAATCACTTCACCATCCATTATGAGGAGACGGTTTTATATGCGCACGTGTAGCAGGGCTCTGACCGGGCATCCAGGGAAGTCGGGCGAAGGGAAAGGCAAAGGGAGACTGCCATGACACAACCCCTCGTGAGCATCACCTGCTCCACCTACAACCACGAGAAGTTCATACGGCGGGCCATCGAGGGCTTCCTCGCCCAGCAGACTGATTTCCCTGTGGAGATCCTGATCCATGACGATGCGTCCACCGACGATACACCCCGGATCATCCGCGAATTCGCAGATACCCATCCCGGACTGATCACGCCCGTTCTGCAGACAGAGAACCAGTACTCCAGGGGGAAACGGCCCCTGGTGGATTTCGTCTTTCCCCGCGCACGGGGCAGATACATCGCCGTATGCGAGGGAGACGACTTCTGGACAGACCCGCACAAGCTGCAGAAACAGGTCGATCTCCTGGAGGCACATGAGGAGTACGTGATCTGCTTCCATGACGCCATGATCGTGAACGCGGACGACGAGGTCGTTTCAAAGACATATCACAACAAGCGCCCTCTCGAGGATGCCACTGAATTTTCGGTGGAGGATTTCATCACGAGCGTGAGCAATTTCATCCCCACCGCATCCATTGTCTTCAGGACACGCGCATTCAACCCCGGGCAATGGAACACTGGGATCAGACTCGGAGACATCTATTTAATAGTATCTTTATGCTCACATCCACCGCACAACAGGATACGGTTCCTGAATGAAACCATGTCAGCCTACCGGATCCATGAAGGCGGCATGTATATGGGAAAGACCGAGCGGGAAAAATACCTGACGAGCATCTTTGCCAGGATCAGGATCAGCAGGTGTTTCCCCCAGTTCCAGAACAGCTTCGACACATGGATAGAACGTTGTCTGGCAAGCCTGATCGAATCAAAGATCCATCTGTCCGAATCGAACCTCACCCTGGCCCGGGAGCTGGATCAGCTGAAGCAGACAAGCCGGGAGAAACCGCGTACGAAAGGGCCTGCAGAGAAACCACGCGCCGGGAACACCGCATTGTCCTACAAGTCCTACGAGGACCTGAGCCTCACCATCCACAGGAACCTCTCCAGGATACCGCGGGACATTGACCTGGTGGTGGGGATCCCCCGTTCGGGCATGCTGCCTGCCACCATGCTCGGCCTCATGTTGAACAAGCCTGTTGTTGCTCTGGATTCGTTCCTGAAGGGCACCCTGTACGAGATCGGCAAGTATCGGAGGCCAATGGCATATGTCACGGATTTCCATAAGATAAAAAAGGCCCTGATCCTGGACGACAGCATCAACAGCGGGCAGTCCATGCATCAGGTCAGAGAGAAAATCCGGGACTGCGGCAGGGCATTGCCTGAAACCCTGTTCGCTGCGGTCTACTATGTGCGCGAGAGCCTGGACAAGGTCGACATCGGTCTCGAAGAATGCCCGTGGCCGAGAATCTTTCAATGGAACATCCTGAATTCCTGGATTCTCTCCGATGCCTGTGTCGACATAGACGGCGTTGTCTGCGTGGACCCCACGGAGGAGGAAAACGACGACGGCGTCAGGTACCGGGCATTCCTGAAGACTGCCAGGCCGTTGTACACGACCGAGTTCCCCATCGGGTGCTTCGTGACGAGCAGACTGGAGAAATACAGAGACCTCACTGAGGAGTGGCTCAAGGACAACCATTTCACCTACAGCGACCTGGTCATGCTCGACCTGCCGTCCAAGGAAGAGAGGTTGAAGCGGAATGCCCACGCGTCGTTCAAGGCCGAGGTGTACCGGAACAGGAAGGAATCCCTCTTCATCGAGAGCAACCTGTCCCAGGCCGTCGAGATCGCGCGGTTGACCGGCAAACCCGTGTTCTGTACCGAGACCATGGAGATGATCGATCCTTCGCGTCAGGACATCTCCCACGACAGCACCTTGACCTGCAGCCAGGGGGTGGAGAGGATCCTCCTGGTGAATCACAACCTGTATCCCCTGGAACTGTCGGGCACGCCCCTGTCCACGAGAAACCATGCGTGCGGCCTGGTCAGGAAAGGACTGGATGTCGCCGTCCTCATCCCGGATCCCCAGGTCAAAAAGGGGTACAGGAAGGAGCAGTCGGCCGATGGGTTCATGGTCTACCATGTCCCCGCCATGGACAGATACTCGGCCTACCTCTGCGCCCCCGGCCGGCATGATCTCCCGGAATTCAGACAGACCATCGAGCATATCATCGATGACTTCTGCCCCCAGGTCGTTCAGGTGAACGACTATGTCTATATGCCTGCGGAGATCGTCGACATCTTCTCCCGCAGGGGGTGTATCGTGGTCCGGGAGGTGTGCAACTGCGAAGAGCTCTGTCACTGGAACTACCCGGTCATCGCCTCCGGCATGAACGGGCGGCTCTGCACCGGCCCCGAAAGCCCGGGCAAGTGCGCCTCCTGCTACGCCGCTCTCCCGGGAGTCATGAAGGACCCCGACGACAAGCTGCTCCGCTCGCTGGAGCAGGCCGTTGGTGAACGATTCGAACAGGTCCAGAAGCTGTACCGGGATGCAGTGGACATGACTGTCTTCACCTCCGAGCCCTTCAGGGCCTTCTTCACCCGCTTCGTCCCTCTGCCCGAAGACAAGACCCGGGTCATACCCAGGGGGTTCGATTTCCCCTTCCCGCGGGCTGCCGCCAGGGAAATGCGCCCCGGATCGGTCGTGCACTTCGCCTTCATCGGCAATGTCATGTTCAGCAAGGGGATCGACGTGGCCCTGAACGCCTTCGAACGGATCAGCTCCGAGCCGGGCTTCGTCTTCCACGTGTATGGCCAGATCGTGGACACCGAATACCGTGACTGGCTGGACCGCCTCCAGTCCCTCCACCCGGACCGGTTCGTCTATCACGGTCCTTTCACCGAGGACGGCCTTTGCACCATCGCGTCGAGCATCGACGTCTGCATCGTGCCCTCCTATTTCGACACCTACAACCGGGTGGTCAGGGAGTTCCTCTACCTGGGCACCCCCGTCATCGCCACCGATTTCTTCGGCGCATACATCGTCGAAGACGGCATCAACGGTTTCAGGGTCCCGGCGGGCGATGCAGAGGCCCTGGCCGGCAGGATGCTCGACCTGATCCGCACCCCCTCCCTGCTGGAAGACCTCGCCCGCGGGGCTTCGCAAACCCTCATACCCGGTCTCGACGAAGAGATCGATGCCCTGATGGAAACCTACCTCGGGCTCTACGCCGGGTTGCCGGAGGCACGGAAGGCCAGGCTTGCCGAGATGACGGCCTCCTGCGGGAACCGCCCGGCACCCCCGGATGGGAAACGACGCGCCGAGACGTGCACCCGTCGCGCAGAAGCCGCCCTTGCCCAGGGTCGAACGGGGGATGCGGAACACCTCCTCCAGGAGGCGCTCTCGCATGACCCGGAGTCAGCCCGCGCCCTTCACCAGCTCGGCCTGCTCAGGCACCGGCAGGGAGACCTCGGGAATGCCATACTGTTCCTGGAGAAGGCCCTTGCCCTGGCGCCGGGCGACGCCGAGCTGACCAATGACCTCGGCACGCTCTGCTACCTGAACGGGGACCATGACAGGGCCGTCACCCTCTTCCACAGGGCCGTCAAGCTCGATCGCACCCTGCTGGATGCGCGCAGAAACCTCGCGGACCTCCTGGCGGCACAGGGACGATACAGGGAGGCCGAAAGACTCTATGCCGGGATCCTCCGGCAGAACCCCGGCGACACCGACGCGCATGAGGCCCTCGAGCGCATCAGAGGCTTCGCGAAGGCAGCCCCGCCATCACCCGGCCACAGTGCCGGCACCGCTTCAGGACCTTCGGATGGCCTGGTCCGGGACATACTCCGGAACACCCGGGCATGTACGGACGCCCTCACGACACCCGCCATGGACCTCCCGCAGGGCGGTCGCCACGCCATGCCTGGGACGCAGGGTGCATCGGAAGCACCGGCAAAACGTCGCATCGTCGCCACACTGGAAACCATGGAGAGAACCATGATGGATATCCCCCGTGAAGACAAGCCGGCGCCCGCAGACCGGGCCGTTCGATTCCTCGCCTTCTACCTCCCGCAGTTTCACCCCATCCCGGAGAACAACCGCTGGTGGGGTGAGGGATTCACCGAGTGGACCAACGTCGCCAAGGCACGGCCGCTCTTCGACGGGCACTACCAGCCGCATCTCCCCGCAGACCTCGGGTTCTACGACCTCAGGCTCCCCGAGGTCCGCCAGGCCCAGG
>CAZNGL010000068.1:0-14830 GCA_964572405.1 uncultured Bacteriovoracaceae bacterium | reverse complement strand
TCCCTACGGCAGCATGAGTTCCACGTGGCCGGCCAGCGCCTTCTTCAGCTTGACCTTCACGTTGTTCTCGATCTGACGCACCCGTTCCTTGGAGATGGCATACTGCCTGCCCAGGTCCTCCAGGGTCAGGGGGTTCTCCGCCATGAGACGGTGCCGGGCGATGTCACGTTCCCGGGGGGTGAGCTTCTCCAGGGCTGCGTCGATCTGCTTCTTCACGAAGGTCGCCCGCTGCGACTCCATGACCCTGTCTTCGGGGTTCGACCTCGTGTCCGCGAGGAAGTCCAGGAAACTCGTGTCACTGCCATCGGTCATGGGGCTGTCCAGGGACTGGTCACGGTTGGTGAGCCGGGAGATGATCTCCTCGATCTGGTGCGGATCGGCATCGAGCCGTGCGGAAAGCGCCTGCGACTTGCCGGAGATGTGTTCGTCCACGACATCCTCTTCCGCCGACATCCTGTTGAGCCCGTAGAAGAGCCGCTTCTGAAGCTTGGTGGTTCCCAGCTTCACCTGGGAGAAGAACCTGAGGATATGGTCATGGATCATGGCCTTGATCCACCACACGGCATAGGTCATGAGCCGGTATCCCTTGGTCGGATCGAACTTCTTCACCGCTATCATCAGCCCGATGGTCCCCTCCTGGATGATGTCCTCAAGGGGCAGTCCGTAGCCGGCATAATCCATGGCGATACGGACCACGTTGCGGAGGTTCGCATTGATGAGCCTGTGTGCGGCATCGATGTCCCCGTACTCCCGCAGGCGGACGGCAAGGTCGAATTCCTCCTCCTTGCTCAGGGCGGGAACCTTGTCGAAGGACCCCATCATGGACGCAACAGCGTTGTTATAGACAACTGGAAGCTGCATCGTGCATCATTCTCCTTTGCTAAGGTTATGTAAAACTTCAACAAAAACGTGTTGATATCAGCATTTCGTATTTTTAGATGAAAAAAAGGGTTGAAGGTTTCATCTTATCAAGGTAAAAAAACGGCAATTCGGAGATCCATGTGATGAAATCCATGAGGGCGCTCATCCTTTGCATCCCTGTGCTGACAGTGCTCGGATGCTCACACACGGTCCACTATGCATATCCGCCTCCAAACCCTCCGGGACAGGTCCTGGACCTGAGCTCTGTCCAGGAACCGCCGGCACCCCCAGAGCAGCCCCTCACTGACACCAAAACAATCCAGAACCAGCCACCCACCCAGGAACCCATGGAAGAGGCGCCGCGTGTTGAACCACCCGCGCCCACCGAGCCCGACCAGGAGGCATCCGAGAAGCTGATATCTTCTCAGGGGCAGAAGCAACCGGGCACCATGGGTCATGCCCTGACCCCCCAGGTCCAGTACTGGATCGACACGCTTTCCGGCAGGGAGAAGAGAACCTTCCAGAGCCAGCTGACCAGACTGGACAGGATACGGCCCTCCATGGAGAGGATCTTCGACCAGCACGGCATACCCAGAGACCTCGTCTACCTCTGCCTGGTGGAGAGCGGGGCCAGAGCCAACGCTGTATCCTGCTCCGGCGCAGCCGGGTACTGGCAGTTCATCCCGGATACGGCCAAGAAATTCGGCCTCCAGGTGAACCGCTATGTGGACGAGCGGAAGAACCTCGAGAAGTCCACCCGGGCGGCGGCGCTGTACCTGAAGCACCTCTACGGCCTGTTCGGCGACTGGTACCTCGCCATAGCCGCATACAACGCCGGGGAGGGCGCGGTGATGCGGCTCATGAAGAACTCAGGGGTGAAAACCTTCTGGGACATCGATGATTCCATGGCCATCAAGATGGAAACCATCGAATACGTGCCCAAGTATATCGCCACGGTCATCCTCGCGGGGAATCGCGAGGGCTATGGGTTGCCTCCCGCTCAGCCGGCACGCCCCGACACCATCGACGATGCGGGGTTCCTGGACACCCTTGCTCGAACGGATGGCATCAGGGGCCCCCTGGCACAGACCGCTCCGGTGGTTGCCACGGATGCCGGCAATGCGTCGCTGACCGGCTCGCGGGAGCACCTCTGGAGGGAGGGCGGACCCGGGGCGACATCACCTGAAAGGGACACGGGCGGAAGGACCATCCGCTACACCGTACAAAAGGGCGACACCCTGTACTCCCTGGCACGACGACACAAGACCACCGTGGACGCCGTCTGCAGGGCGAACGCGCTGCCCCTGAAGAAGGGGCTGAAGCCCGGCATGAAGATCAACATACCCTCGGGAATGCTCCATGCGGCAGGAAAGAGCCCCAAAGAGAAGTCCAGGACCCATGTGGTGGCTCAGGGGGAGAACCTGCAGATCATTGCAAGGAACCACGACGTCTCGGTTCAGGACATCATCGACGCCAACCGCATCGAGGACCCCGGCATCATCCAGCCCAAGACCGTGCTCGTCATCCCCAAGTCCCGGGAGACGGGGAAATCATCCGAACCCAAGCCCTCGACGTACACCGTGCGCAAGGGCGATACCATATGGGGCATTTCCCGGCAGTTCGATGTATCCTCTGCGGACCTCATGCGCTGGAACAAGCTCTCACCCACCGCCCAGCTCAGGCCCGGCGACAAGCTCACCATCCGCCATCAATGAATACATCCCCCCCCCGAGGGACACCCGATGCTGTCTCTCTGCAGAACGAACCGGGTCGAACGCGTCATGCCATGGCACTATAATGGCACATGTTTCCCTGCCCATCACTTTCTTTTAAGAAGGGATACGACACCGCCTATAAGGCGGTGGTCAGGGGCGGCGTGGACGGGGGCTGCTTCATCTCCTCCGCCCTCTCTCAGGCACAGTGCCGTCACCAGGCCATGATCCGCATGCCCTGGGCATGGAGGTAGTCCTGGATCTCCCTGTCCACGGGGTGCAGGAGGATGATGGTGTCGCTGAACCGCATGCCGGGAACCTCGAGTTCGGTCCTTCCCTTTGCCACGGTGAACTTCACGGGCGGTCCTTCGAAATCCTGCCCCAGGATCTCCAGCACCTCGTCCACCGGAGTCTCCTGCGCCTGGATGATCTCGTAGGACTGCTGCCGGAGCAGCCCGGCCATCTCCGGCTCCGGCATGACCTCGGTGAGGATCACCTTTCCGGCAAGGATGGGCGCCCTGTAGGCGATCCGTACCGGCCCGCTCTTCATGAGCTCGATCTCCCTGTTCACCTCGTGCGGCACCCGGAGGGTCTTCAGGAGGGCGGGATATGACCGTTTCAGGTCGGTGATCGGAAGGGCCTTGCTTTTTCGTCCTCCTGCTTCCTTCCCACCGATCTCGATGAGGTCGATGCCGAAGTTCCCGGCGTAGCGTCTGATCACCTGCGGCGTCTTCTCCTCACCATCGTCCAGGAGATTGATCACGAATACGTTTCTCCGGGAGAAGTCCTTGTAGACGATCCACTTGCCGAAAAACCTGAGCTTCTCCTCCGAGCCCACCAGCAGCGGGCTCGGGTCCTTGTTGATTGAGAAGTAGCCGGACACGCTCAGGGCCTTGTCCATCAGGTCCTCCAGCCCCCCCTGGGCCCCGGAGACCACCGTGATCGCCGGGAAGGCCTTCTCGATGAAGCCCTTCATCTCGGGCGTGATCGTGCCCTTGACGTCAAAGATGATCTTCTTGCCCGTGTCGAGCTCCATGACCGGGATCTCGGCGGTATCGATGGAAAGGCTGCTCCCGCCGGCGACGGGCATGAAGTAGAGGCCCGAGTCCTTCTGGGAACCGCCCATGGCCTTCAGCGCAGACAGAACCGTACCCTTCACCGTCTTCATGTCCGTGGCCTTCGCCGCAGGACCCGCCACTGATGACGTCCCCTGTGTCCCGCCGGACGGCTTCGGACCCTGCGCGGGTGTTCCCGCCGAGACGGCATCGGGGGGCGACGTCTCCGCGCGGGCAAGGGAAGGGGGAGCGGCCTGAGGCTTGACACCCGTGGTCGATGCCGCCATGGGGGGGGCTGCGGGCGGCAGGGCCTTCTTTGCCGCACCCAGGACCTGCCTGACGTCAGGAAGCCTGAGCCTCTGGCCGGCGCGAACATAGTCGGGGTTGGTGATCTCGGGGTTAAGCTGCTTGATGAGATCCAGGTACTGCCGCAAAACCACCTCGTCGGGAATCCCGTAGATATCCCTCAGGATCTTCGCCAGATGCTCCCCCTGCTTGATGACATACTCGTCGGGCGCGACCCGCTTTACCTCCATGCCGTTCGGCATTCTGCCCTGCCCGGCAAGGTCTCCCAGGGGTATCCGTATCTTTCCCCCTGCCTGGATGTTGTTCAGGTCCTGTATGGAGGGATTGAGCATCCTGAACTGCCGGTAGAGGGCCGGCAGATCGGCTCGGCGGGCATGGTACACCTTCACGAGGATCGAACTCAGCGTTTCACCCGGCTGCACGATGTATTCATCTGAGGGGGGGGGCTTCACCCTCCGTGCATGCTTGACCAAGGTGATATCCGCTGCGCCGATGCACAACGAGCACACGACGACTGCCGCGGCGAGCCTGACCCAGCGGCCAGTCATCAGAAGACCTCCTTGAGCAGCTGGTCTTCGTTCTCTGTCCTGCTGGAGGCCGGGACGCTGCCCTCCTTGAAGACCTCGAACCTTGTGTCCGGGGAGTCATCGGTCGCTGTCTGCCCGGTCTGGGCGTTGACCTTTGCGAACACGACCCCTTCGGGAACCCTGAAGTCGAGCACTGGCCTGTCCCTGAGTGCCGTGGTCATGAAATCGACGAATATGGGGCATGCGGTCTTGCCCCCGGTTTCGCTGTTCCCCAGGGAGTCCATGCTGTCGTAGCCCACCCACACCCCGCACAGCACGTCCGGGGTGTACCCCACGAACCAGGTGTCCCTGTTGTCGTCGCTCGTGCCGGTCTTTCCCGCCACAGGCCTCATCAGGGCCTTCGCCCGCCAGCCCGTGCCATCCTGCACCACGTCCTTGAGGATGTTGGTCACGATGTAGGCGGTCTGCTCCGGGATCACCCGCGTGTCCCGGCCCGGCAGCAATCCGTCCGGCATGGGGGATGACTTGAACGGCGGCGGGGCGCGGAAGATGGTCCCCTTGCCGCTCTGGACGACGCTCTCGATGAGGTGCGGCTCGAACCTCTGCCCGTACGTGGCAATGACCGCGTACCCCCTGAAGAGGTTGTAGGGGGACATGTCCCCGGACCCCAGGGCGATGGAGAGGTCCCGGGGCAGGTTTGCATGCATATCGAACTTCCTGAGATAGTCTAAAGCATAATCGATGCCTATCTCGCCAAGGATCTTGATGGTGACCACGTTTCGGGAGAGCACCAGGCCTGTCCGCAGCGAGGTGGCGCCATAGAACTTGTTCTCGTAGTTCTTTGGCTGCCATGTCTCTTCGTCCGCCCCTGCCCGGTAGGAAACCGGGGCGTCGAAGATGATGGTGGCAGGCGTCATTCCCTTATCGATGGCCGCCGCGTAAATGAACGGCTTGATGGCGCTTCCGCTCTGCCTCCGAGCGGATATGGCCCGGTTGAACTGGCTCTGGGAATAGTCCACCCCCCCCACCATGGCGAGGATGCCCCCCTTGTTCAGGTCGAAGGCCATGAGTACGCCCTGGACGCGGGGCTGCTGGGACAGGACAAAGCCCCCGGGAGTATGGCAGAGCATGATCATGTCGCCTGTCCGGAGGTGGTCAGCGGGATTCCACTTCCCCTGGGGCCTGATCCACGCGTAGCTCTGCGGCCCGAGTTCGAGCCTCCTGGTCCCGAGCTTGACGGTCAGTGGGGCCAGGTTCATCACCTCCGCCCAGTACAGGGCATACGGTTCATATCCCTTCCATTCCAGCTGGTTTGACTGGAACGCGAAGATACGATCCTTTGCCTTGGAAAGTGGTCCCGCCTTGCCGTCGGCCTGCTCGGAACCCCGTGAAGGCCCCTGGTACTTCCCCTGCCGCATCTCCAGCTCGATGACGCCCTTCCTCACCGCGATCACGGCGGCACGCTGGAGCTCGGGGATGATGGACGTTCTGACGATGATGCCCGTGTCAAAGATCTTGTCCCCGAAGCGCTCCATCACCAGGGATTTCGCGTACTCAGTGACATAGGGCTGGTCCGTGAACAGGGCCGCATCCTTGGCCACGATCTTCAGCGGTTCCCGGTAGGCATCCTTCGCCTCGGTCTCGGTGATGTACCCTTCATCCACCATGCGGCTCAGGACATACCACTGCCTGCGCTTACAGGCGGTGAAGTCGTTCAGGGGGGAGTACCGTGCCGGGGCAGGGGCGAGCCCCGCCAGCATGGCCATCTCGGAGAGCTCGAGTTCCCGGCATTCCCTGCCGAAGTACCGGATGCTTGCCGCCTGCACCCCGTAGGCGCCGCTGCCCAGATAGACCCGGTCGAGGTAGAGGTTCAGGATCTGGTCCTTGGTGAGGGTCTGCTCGATACGCAGCGCCAGCACGATCTCCCTGAGTTTCCTGGTGATGGTCTTCTCCCTGCTGAGCAGGTACGAGCGGACCACCTGCTGGGTGATGGTGGAGGCGCCCTGCACATAGGAGTTGGCCCTGATGTCCGCGATGAGCGCGCTCAGGATCCTGCGGGGCTCAAGGCCGACGTGGTCGTAGAAGGTCGAATCCTCGGCGGAGATGATGGCCTGCTTCAGGGTGATGGGGATGTTGTGCCCGTTCATGACGATCTTGCCGTCGCGGGGGAAGTACCCTATGGTGGTGCCGTCCGCGGCGGTGATCTTGCTGAGCTTGGAGCTGTCCTCGCCCTTGAGCTCCTGGACGGAGGGAAGACTTCTGAAAATCAGGAGATATGTCCAGAACCCGGCGAAGAAAACCATGATCACAAGGATGAGGAGGAGAAACTTGAACCATTTCATGGTGAATCCATACATATCAATATGGAGCCAGAATGCAAGCGCAAATACCCGCTGCGACAGGCCCCGCTCCCAGGGCGGCACTAGACGGATCACGAGGTGATATGCTAAGGAAGCAACCATCAACGCTCAGGAGGCCTGTTCATGCCGGGTGACTATATCCCTCAATCCATCGAGACCAAGTGGCAGAAGATCTGGGAAGAATCCAAGCTGTTCAAGGTGGAAGCCGACGAAACAAAGGAAAAGTACTACCTCCTGGAGATGTTCCCCTATCCCTCGGGCCGCATCCACATGGGCCATGTGCGCAACTACACCATCGGCGACGTGGTGGCCCGCTACAAGAAGATGAAGGGATTCAACGTGCTGCACCCCATGGGGTGGGACGCCTTCGGCATGCCCGCCGAGAATGCGGCCATCGCCAGCGGCGTGCACCCAAAGAAGTGGACGTACGAGAACATGGCGTACATGAAGAAGCAGCTCAAGCGCATGGGTTTCAGCTACGACTGGGACCGGGAGATCGCCACCTGCGATCCGGACTACTACCAGTGGGAGCAGCGCTTCTTCATCGAGATGTTCGAAAAGGGCCTGGTATACAGGGACCGCACCTTCCTGAACTGGTGCGACAGCTGCAAGACCGTGCTCGCCAACGAGCAGGTGGAGGACGGGGCCTGCTGGCGCTGCGGCACCCAGGTGTACCTGCGGGAGTACGACCAGTGGTTCTTCAGGATCACCCGCTACGCCCAGGAACTCCTGGACAACATCGAGGTACTGAAGGAGGGCTGGCCGGAGCGCGTGCTCATCATGCAGAGGAACTGGATCGGCCGGAGCACGGGGTCGCTCCTGCGGTTCCAGATCGAGGGGACCCAGGATGACATCGAGGTCTTCACCACGAGGCCCGACACACTCTACGGGGCCACCTTCATGAGCATTGCGCCCGAGCACCCCCTGGCCAAGACCCTGCCCCAGGGCACCTCTCATGAGGGCGCGGTGAAGGCCTTCGTGGAAAAGACCCTCAAGGAGGACAAGTTCACCCGCACCTCCGAGTCGTACGAGAAGGAGGGGGTGTTCACGGGCAGGTACTGCCTCAACCCGCTCACCGGATTCCGGATGCCCATCTATGTGGCCAACTTCGTGCTCTACGACTACGGCACCGGTGCGGTCATGGCAGTGCCTTCCCACGACCAGCGCGACTTCGAGTTCGCCAAGAAGTACGGCCTCACCATCATCGTGGTCATCCAGCCCGAGGGCGAGCAGCTCGACGCGGACACCATGGAGGCCGCCTACGAAGGCGAGGGCATCCTGGTGAACTCGGAGCGGTTCAACGGCATGAAGAACACCGATGCCATGCAGGGCATCACCGAACACCTGAGATCCCTGGGCCGGGGCGAGGCAACCATCAACTTCAAGCTCCGAGACTGGGGCATCTCCCGGCAGCGGTACTGGGGAGCGCCCATACCGGTGGTGCACTGCGTGAAGTGCGGCACGGTGCCCGTTCGCAAGGAAGACCTCCCCATCCTCCTGCCCGAGGGCGTCACGCTCACCGGTACGGGGGAGTCTCCCATCGCACAGGTGGAGTCCTTCGTGAACACCACCTGTCCGAAGTGCTCGGGCCCGGCCAGGCGGGAGACCGACACCATGGACACCTTCGTGGAGTCGTCCTGGTACTTCATCCGCTACTGCAGCCCGAACCACCGCGACAAGGCCTTCGACGGCAAGGAGGTCGCCTACTGGATGCCCGTGGACCAGTACATCGGCGGCATCGAGCATGCCATCCTGCACCTCATGTATTCGCGGTTCTTCACCATGGTGCTGCGGGACCTCGGCTACGTGGGCTTCGCCGAGCCCTTCCAGCGGCTCCTCACCCAGGGCATGGTCATCAAGGACGGGGCCAAGATGAGCAAGTCCAAAGGCAACGTGGTGGACCCCGAGGAGATGATCAACCGCTACGGCGCGGACGCCACCCGCCTCTTCACCCTGTTCGCCGCACCGCCGGAGAAGGACATGGACTGGAGCGACCAGGGCATCGACGGCACCTACCGGTTCCTCACCAGGCTCTGGAGGCTTGCGATGGACATCAGGGACCTGCCCGGCACTTCGACCATCCGCACGGTCCCGGCATCCATGGAGCCGGTCATGCGGAAGACCCACCAGACCATCCGCAAGGTCACCGAGGACGTGGACAAGCGCTTCCGGTTCAACACGGCCATCGCGGCCATGATGGAGCTTGTGAACGACCTCTACAAGGCAAAGGAGAACGCACAGGGACAGGATGAGGCGGCCGTGCTGAAGTATGCCGTTGAGCACCTTCTCATCATGCTCTCGCCCTTTGTGCCCCACATCGCGGACGAGCTGTGGGAGGCCATGGGCAGACAGGGACGGCTCTTCGACCACCCCTGGCCCGCCTACGACGAGCAGTGGGCCGTCAGCGCCAGCGCCACCGTCGCGGTGCAGGTGGGGGGAAAGCTGCGCGCCACCATCGAGGTGCCGAAGGATGCGCCCCAGACGCTCGTGGAGGAAAAGGCCCATCAGGACGCCAATGTCATGCGGTTCCTCGAAGGGGCCTCCATCCGCAAGGTGATCTATGTGCCGAACAAAATCATTAATTTTATTGTCGCTCCTGGCTAGCCTGCTCTGTTGCAGATACGGCTTCGTCCCCGAGGGCGTCCAGGGTGCGACGGCGGTCTCGCTGGAACCCTGCGTGAACAGGACGCACCTGCTGGAGGCAGGCATGGCGTTGGACTCCCACCTCGAGCGTGCCTTTGCGGATATGGGCATGCTCTCCAGCCAGGGGCCCAGGCGGCTCCTCTCCTGCACCATCACCACGGCCTCGCCGGAACGGATCACCGCGGGATCTCTCTCGAAGACGGACACCTACCGTCTCATCCTCACCGTGCAGGCGCACCTCAGCGACCCGGGAGGGACCGTGGTCTGGAAGGGCACCTTCTCGGACCAGGGGCAGTTCATGGAGGGCGGCCAGGCCGAGGATGCCCTGGACGAATCCTGCAGGCTGGTCAGCCTCCAGATCGCAAGGGCCGTGGCGGCATGGCGGCCATGAGCGGGGCCAGGGCGAAAAGGCCGCCGGCCAATGCCGTCTTCCTCGGCATGGAGACCTTCTTTGTCGAAGAGAGGCTCGCGCGCTTCAAGGGACAGCTCGAAGGCGACACGGCCCTGAACTGGTCCGTGTTCAACGGGGAGCAGGAACTTGACATGGAAGAGATCATCAGCCTGTGCAACACCATGCCTTTCCTCTCAGAGAAGCGGGTGATCGTGATCAGGAACGCTCACAGGCTCCCCCCCCGCCACCTGGACATGGTTGCGCTCTACCTCGACAACCCCTGCGAAACCACCGCGCTCATCCTCGTCATGGAGGCCGAAAAGGCCGACAGGGAGCTCTCGCGGCTTGTGAAACGGTTCGAGGGAAAGGCCGACATCGAGCGGTTCGAACCCATCAGGAACAGGAACGAGCGCATCCAGTGGATCCTGAACAGGGCCGTGCTCATGGGAAAACAGATGGACAGGGACGCCGCCGTGATGCTCTCGGACATGGCCGGGAGCAGCGTGTGGTACCTGGCCAGCGAGATCGACAAGCTCTGCCTGTATGTCGGCCGGAACCGGACCATTACGGGCAAGGACGTCGCCGCGGCGGTCATGCGGACCTGTGAGCCTGCGGTCTTCAACTTCCTCGACTCCCTGTTCGACAGGAAGAAGGACGCCCTGTCGCGCCTCTGCGAAATCGAACGCTCGGGCGTTGCCGAGCTCGAGATCGTGAGCAGGATCGAGAACCAGATCATCGCCCACTACGTGGTGCTCGCGGGGGGTCAATGGAAGAAGATGAAGATCCATGAATATGTGGCGGAGAAAGCCGGGAAGCGGAAATCACTGTGGAGCGCGTCCCAGCTCTGTGCATTCCTGGGCGAGGTGCGCAGAATCGAGCAGCGGCTCAAATCGAGCTCCCTGACCCATGGCTATGCATCCCTGGCAGAGGTGATCGGACGGCTCGTCCTGACCGGCAGGGCCGACCGCCGCACCGGCGGGAACGTCCCCGCGTAAAAAAAGAAGGCATTCCCACCGTTCGGGGGAATGCCCGGTGCTGCCGCGATTGACCTGCGGTTGCAGGGTGGAGGTGAAGCCTCTCAGGAGAGCTGGGCGCTCAGCTTCTTGGTGAGCCTGGAGATTCTCCGGGATGCTGTTCTCCGGTGCAGGGCACCCTTGGTGACGGCGCTGTCCAGAAGCGACACCGCCTCCTTGTAGAGCCCTTTCGCCGAGTCGGAATTCTTCTCAGAAAGGGCGGTGAATACCTTTTTCACAGTGGTGTTGATGGCGGACTTGTGGCCCTTGTTCCTCGCGCGCCGCTTTTCACTCTGGCGCTGCCTCTTCAGGGCCGAAGCATGATTGGCCATAAACTCGGTTTCCTCCTTCGTGTTCGTACAGCTACGAGGTGAATCTTATTATATAGACCCGTACCGTCTGTCAAGCTCATTATGGCGGCTCCATCGCCCGCCCCGTGAAGGATTGGCGGACATGGTGGACCATGCAGCCTTCACTGCCTTGAAAACCCCGTTCCCCATGGTTATTCTTCAGACATTGTGTGCATTGTGCCGTTTTGAGGTCACGAGCAATGAGACATGCCCTTTCAGCCGTCATTGTCCTCACCATGTTTGTCCCTTTCTTCGCCCATGCGGATGTCCTGACGGTCTCATACCTGGACAGACCCCCGTACTACTACACGGATAAGGATGGCAACCCTTCAGGATTTCTCGTGGAACTGGCAAGGGAGGTCTTCCGTGACGCAGGGATCGAGGTGGTATGGAAGGAGCTCCCTCCCAACAGGATCATGCATGAGCTCAGGAAGAAGGGGGCCTCCCACTGCTCCATCGGCTGGTTCCGGACGCAGGAACGGGAGGCATATGCAAAATTCAGCATCCCCGTCTATCAGGACAAACCCCTCGTGATCATGACCACCAGGGAGAACGCCAGCCTCTTCTCATCCCATACGGTCCTTTCCGAGGTCTTCTCCGACACCGGCCTGGTCATGGCAACGGTGTCGTCTTTCTCCTACGGCGACTATGTGGACAGGCTCCTGCAGAAGTATCGTCCGCGGATGCACGTGGTCAGCACGGATCGCTCCGTGCTGACCCGGCTCATCAAGATGAAGAGGGCCACGTACCTGCTCACCGCGCCGGAAGAGGTCGACACGCTCATTGCGTGCGCCGGCCTCGCGAGGGACGACTTCATCACCATCCCCATGAAGGACCTCCCCTCGGGCATGATGCGCCACCTGATGTTCAGCCTGGATGTGGGCGACGATGTCATCGAGAAGGTGAATGCCTCCATCAGGAAGATCGCGGCGAAGAAGCACCAGAAAGACCCCCCATCCACGGGCCAGGAGGACCTCCGGCCCGGTCCGTGACGGGCATCCCCCGGCCTGCCCTCACACGCAGCGGCACGCCACGAAGTGCCCCTGCCTCACCTCCGCGAGTTCGGGTCTCTCCTGCGCGCACTCATTGTCCGCCAGGGGGCAGAGCGGACGGTACGGACATCCCTCCTGTGCCGCAGGGCCGTCCGGCACACCCGTGCCTGCAGAACGGCGCTCGCGGCCGTGCTCCGGGGCCTGGGCCCCCGGGACGGCCGCCATGAGGGATCGGGTATAGGGGTGCAGGGGCTCTTCGAAGATGGCGCGGGAGGCCGCCAGTTCCACGATGCGGCCCCGGTACATCACTGCCACGCGGTGGGACAGGTATCCCACCACGGCCAGGTCGTGGGAAATGAAGAGATACGAGAGGTGCAGTTGCTGCTGGAGGTCGGTGAGCAGGTTGATGACCTGGGCTTGGATGGACACGTCCAGCGCTGACACGGGCTCGTCGCAGATGAGCACCTTGGGGCTGATGGCGAGGGCCCTGGCAATGCAGATCCTCTGGCGCTGCCCCCCGGAGAACTCGTGGGGATAGCGCTTCAGCATGTCCGGACTGAGTCCCACCATGTCCATGAGTTCCTCGGCCCTCCGGGCGATCTGGGTCCTGGTGCCGGTCCGGTGGATGATCATGGGCTCCTCGATGATGCTCCGGACCTTCTTACGCTGGTTGAGCGAGCCGAAGGGGTCCTGGAACACCACCTGCATGCCCCTGCGGAGCCGCCGCAGGGCATCCCCACCCGCACGGGTGATGTCCGCCCCGTCGAACACGATGGTGCCGGCGTCAGGCTGCTCGAGCCTCAGGATCAGCTTGCCGAGGGTGGTCTTGCCGCAGCCCGACTCTCCCACGAGTCCCAGGGTCTCGTCGGGCATGAGCTCAAGGTCCACGCCGTCCACCGCGTGGACCAGCCCCCTGGACCTGCCGAAGGCCCCCGTGCGGATGGGAAAGGATTTCCTGATGCCCTTCAGCGCGAGGATGGAATTCATGCGTCGGCGTACCTCCAGCACCTGACCTGCCGGTTGCGGCCGGGCCGGAACGTCCCCGGGGATTCCTTCCTGCAGATATCCATGACCTCGGGGCACCGGGGGTGGAAAGTGCATCCCTGCGGCATGTCCCTGAAGGTGGGCACCGTGCCGGGGATGGCATGGAGCCGCTCCCCCCTGAATCCGGCGCCCAGACGGGGAACGGACCTCAGAAGGCCCTTGGTGTAGGGGTGCAGGGGCTCGGCGAAGAGGGCGCCGGCCGGCGAAGACTCCACCACGCACCCGGTGTACATGACGGCCACATCCTGGCAGACCTGGGCCACGACGCCGAGGTCGTGGGTCACGAGCAGAACCGAGGTGCCGATCTCCCGTTTGAGGTCCTCCATGAGGGACAGGATCTGGGCCTGGGTGGTCACGTCCAGCGCGGTGGTGGGTTCGTCGGCAATGAGCAGGGCGGGCCTGCACGCCATGGCCATGGCGATCATGACCCGCTGGCACATGCCGCCGCTCAACTGGTGGGGGAAGTCATGGATCCGCTTGGCCGCATCGGTGATGCCCACCATGGAGAGCATGCCCGCAGCAACGGCCAGCGCCTCCTTCGGGCTGCGGATGCGCTGCCGCTGGTGCAGGAGGATCACCTCCGCGATCTGGGAGCCGATGGTGAATACGGGATTCAGGGCGGTCATGGGCTCCTGGAAGATCATGGATATCTTGTTCCCCCTGATGGACCGCATGTCTTCCTCGTCAAGACCGAGCAGGTCCACGCCCTGAAAGAATATCCTGCCGGCGACGATCCTCCCCGGCGGACTGGGGACCAGTCGCAGGAGAGACAGGGCGAGAACGGTCTTCCCGCACCCCGACTCGCCCACGATGCCCAGGGTGTGACCGGGCCTCACCGCCAGATCCACGCCGTCCACCGCCCTCACCACGCCCTCCGGGGTGAAGAAACGGGTATGCAGGCCCCTGACCTCCAGGAGGTTCTCTCCATCCACGGGCTCGTCCGGACCATCCCGTCCGGGGGAGACGTCGACCTTGTTCATACGGCCTCTGTGTATAGCAGATTTCGCTGGTCCGGGGTACGGTGAAAACCCGCTGACCCCTGGAGGCCGCCCCAGATCACGAACGGAAGATCACCCGAACCCCCTTGTCCTCGAGCAGGAAGTGCACCTGGGTCACCCCTTCCCGGGCGCAGATGTCCCTGGCGACCTCCTCGTGCAATGCCTCCGGCACAGGCTCCACCGTGGACATCCGCACCGAGCCCTGCGTCGTGGTCCGCTGCACGAGGATGCGCCCTGCCACCACCGCATAGCCGCACCCTGAAAGGCCGCAGCAGGAGCGGTCCGTCACCGCGCACCCGACATGGTACAGAACGGGGCCTGTGGGGTGATCGAGGACGGCCTCCCTGGTGAAGACATAGTACCCCCCGACGGCCTCCACGGCCTCCCCCAGGGGCGGGTGCGCATATTCCATGGTGCCTCCTGTGCCACCGCACGGATGGTGATGTCATTTCTGAGGCATACCCCTGTTGATGTCAAGCCGTTCATCCCTGATGAGTAGACATCTCCGCCCTTGCCTTTGCCGGGAGAATACGGTTAAAGTTTGCAAACCTGTCCTCCGATGAACCATATACATGGCC
>CAZNGL010000067.1:0-14932 GCA_964572405.1 uncultured Bacteriovoracaceae bacterium | reverse complement strand
TTTGGCTCCCCGGGCAGGACTCGAACCTGCAACCTAGTGGTTAACAGCCACCCGCTCTGCCGATTGAGCTACCGAGGAATGGTCAACGGTGTTCTTTGATAGCCGTGATTTGTTGCCTTGTCAAGCGGGAAAGGCGTCAGGCGCCTTGTCCGGCGGGACGTTCCGGCGGTGTCCCCGTGCCCGGGAAACGCTCTTCCGGGTGCACGGCTTCTTGGGTCGTCAGAGGTACGTCAGCAGTCCCTCGAACCCCGCGACGCGGCCCTCGTACACCTCCTGCATGCGCGCCGTGAGGGCCTCCGTGACCGGGCCCGGGCTGGTGAACTCCAGGTCCTCGATGCGGCCGATGGGCTGGACGTGGCGGAGCGTGCCCGAGAAGAAGGCTTCGTCGTACTCGCACAGGTCCTGGGGCAGGATGCGGGTCTCGTTCACCGCGAACCCCATGCCCCTGAGCACGTCGATGACCACCCTCCGGGTGATGCCGGGCAGGACGTTCTCCTTGGTGGGGGTCTCCACGCACCGGCCCTTGGCAAGGAAGATGTTCGAGGTGGGGCCTTCGGCCACCAGGCCGTTGGTGTCCAGCATGAGGGCCTCGTCGTACCCCTTCCTCCGCACCTCGGTGCGGGCGAGGTACCCGTTCACGTAGTTGCCGATGACCTTGGCGTGGACCGGCGCGGTCTGGGGGTGCAGCTTGCGGTACTGGGATATGCCCACCTTCACCGGGGCGCTGTACTTGTCCGGGTTGACGCCGAGCATGCCGTAGTCGATGCAGAACACGGCCACGGACACGTCCCGGGGGGTCACCGGGCCCACGTCGATGTCGGAGTAGTAGGCGTAGAACTTGGCGATGCCGCTCTTCACCGCGTTGGCCCGGGCCGTGGCGACGATGGCCTCCTTGATCGCCACGCGGCCGAAGGGGATGGCCATGAAGGTCCGCTCGGCGCTGGAGAAGAAGCGGTCGACGTGCTCGTCCAGGCACACGAGCGCGGTGCCCCTGGCCGCGGGCACGATCCCCATGACCTCGAACACCGCGGACGCCCGGTTGAAGCTCTGGGACAGGGGTGAGACGCGGGCCTCCATCCAGTCCACCATCTTCGCGTTGAGCCATGCCTTCATCGTCGGTTCCATGGAGGTATCCCTATATGTGCTTTGCCGGGGTGTCAAGAGATCATGCGCCCCCAGGGTCTCCCACAGCGGCTTCTTGACAAAGCGGGCGGTATGAAATAGTAGCATGTTCTGCACATATGGACAGGGCAAAGACCATAGAAGACATCCGGCTCATCCCCGACACCATCGGGGAGGCGGGCATCGAGAAGGACCTCACCGTGAGTCCCGATGCCATGGCCTCCATCCTCGCCGACAAGGACCTGTCGGTGGAGGAGCCCTTCCATATCCACTACGAGGTGAAAAGGCGCAAGGAGAACCTCCACGCCGGCGTGGACATCCGCGGCCGCGTGCACACGAACTGCTCGCGGTGCCTCGGCCCCATGACCCACGAGGTGGACGTGCATCTGGAGAGCGAGTACCTCCCGGCACCCCCGGAGATGCAGGGGGAGCTGGAGGCCGAGCGGACCAGCGCGGACACGGGATACTACCGGAGGGAGCTTCTCCTCGGCCAGTACATCGTGTCCGAGCTCGTCCTGTCGCTGCCCATCATCTACACCTGCAGCGAGGGGTGCAGGGGGCTCTGTCCGCAGTGCGGCGCCAACCTCAACGAGGGCCCCTGCGCGTGCGCCCCTGCGCCGGACCCCAGGTTCCAGGTGTTAGACCAACTCAAGAACAAACTCTACTAGAGGAGTCAGCAATGCCGTTACCAAAGAGAAGACACTCGAGCGCCAGGAGAGACAAGCGCAGGGCGAACGACACGGTGGCGCTGCCGGCGGAGTCCTTCTGCCCCAACTGCAAGGAGCCCAAGGCGCCGCACAGGGTCTGCCCGAACTGCGGATACTACAAGGGCAGAGAGGTCATCAAGTCAGCCGACACCAAGTGATGGCGTATTGCCTGATCTTCCCGGGCCAAGGGAGCCAGTTTCCCGGCATGTCACGGGGGCTCGAACTGGCTCAGGGCATCCCAGGGGATTTGTGCGCCCTCATGGAGGATGGCCCCGGGGAAGATCTTGACCGGACCGTGAATGCGCAGCCCGCGGTGCTGGGGGTGAGCGTGGCCTTGTGGCGGCGTTCGGGGTTTCAGGCCCCTGCCGCGGTCCTGGGCCACAGCCTGGGCGAGTACACCGCCCTGGTGGCGTCCGGGTGCCTGTCCCCGGGTGAGGCCATCGCCCTGGTGAAGAAGCGCGCCTCGTTCATGGACGCCTCCCATCCCCCGGGGGAGGGCGGCATGGCCGCGGTCATCGGGCTGGGGCCGCGGCAGGTCGAAGAGACCATCGCACAGGTACAGGACCTCTGGATAGCCAACCTGAACGGTCCGTCCCAGGTGGTGGTTTCGGGGAACCGGCGCTCCATCGAAGAAGCGATCCCCCTGCTCAGGGAGCAGGGGGCCAAACGGGTCGTGCCCCTGAAGGTCTCGGTGGCGTCCCACTGTCCTTACATGGCGCGGGCCCGAGAGGACCTCGGGCAATGCCTCGCCTCCCTTGAACTCAAGCCGCCTTCCTGCCCCGTCGTGTCCAACGCGAGCGCCCGGCCCGAGACGGACCCAGAGCGGATCAGGGGGCTCCTTGCCGATCAGCTGGTGCAGCCGGTGCGCTTCGAGGAGTCGGTGCTGGCCGCCAGGGCCATGGGTATCGACGAGTTCGTGGAAATCGGCCCCCGCTCGGTCCTTGCGCCACTGGTCAAGCGCATCGTACCGGAGGCACGTCTGGAGGTGATCACCAATGACGGGCATTGATCTCTCGGGGCAGGTGGCCCTGGTCACCGGCGCCAGCCGGGGCATCGGCGCCGCCACCGCAAGGGCGCTTGGGGCCGCGGGCGCGCACATCATCGTGAACTACAAGACCAGTACCGGAAAGGCGATGGAAGTGGTGGAGGCCATCCGCTCCGCGGGCGGTTCCGCCGAGGCCGCCTGCTTCGACGTGTCCGTGGAGACCGAGGTGGCGAAGGCCTTCGATGCAGTCATGGCCGGCCTCGGCAGGCTCGACATCCTGGTGAACAACGCCGGCGTCTCCAGGGACGCCCTGTTCCTCAGGGTCAAGCCGGAAATGGTCAATGAAATGATAGATATAAATCTCAAAGGCCCATTTTTCTGCACTTTTCACGCTGCGCGATATATGATAAAGCAGAAACGTGGAAAGATCGTGACGGTCTCCTCCATCGTGGGGCTCGGCGGCAACCCGGGCCAGACGGTGTATGCAACGACGAAGGCGGGGCTCATCGGCATGACAAAGAGCTTTGCCAAGGAACTGGGGCCTCGGGGGGTACGGGTGAACGCTGTCGCCCCCGGTCTCGTGGACACCGAGATGACCCGGGGCATTGACAGGGAAACCATTGCGAACGTGATACCGCTGCGCAAGATCGGCAGCCCGGACGAGGTAGCCGGGGTGATCTTGTTTTTGTGTTCCGACCTGAGCGCGTATGTCACCGGCCAGGTCGTGATTGTTGATGGCGGGCTGTATACATAGTGCACATGAGGATGTAGAGAACCTAAAAGGAGGAACATACGGATGGCAGATGTTCAGCAGCGGATCATTCAACTGATTGCCGAGCAGTTGGAGAAGAATGCTTCCGAGATCAACCCGGAGATGTCTTTTGCCGATGATCTGGGCGCAGATTCCCTCGATCTGGTGGAGCTCATCATGACCGTGGAGGAAGAGTTCAACATCGAGATCCCGGACGAGGACGCAGAGAAGATCAAGTTCGTCAAGGACGCCATAGAGTACGTCAAGGCTAGGATCTAGCCTGTTTCATGAAGAAAACGGTAGCTGTCACCGGCATAGGAGTAGTATCGCCTCTCGGTAGCGACCCTCAGACGCTCTGGGAAAATCTCATCAACGGAATTTCCGGAATCGGAACCATTGAAGAACTGTCCGGCCTCCCGGTAACCTTCGGGGGCCGGGCCGCCTCGTTCGACCCCGCTCAGCGCTTCAGCCCCAAGGAGGTCCGCCGCATGGACCGCTACACCCAGATGGCGCTTTCCTGCGGTCTCGACGCGTACGCCCGGGCCGGGCTGGGCGGTGACGCCTACCCGGACCGGCGCATGGGCGTTCTCATGGGCACCGGCGCCGGCGGCATGGCCACCATTGAGGAGCAGATCCCGCTGTTCCACGAGAAGGGTCCGAAGCGGGTCTCCCCGCTCACCGTGCCCATGTTCATCCCCAATATCGCCTCCGCCGAGCTCGCCATGAAGATCGGCGCGAAGGGCCCGGGCATGGGCCTCTCCTCGGCGTGCGCCACCGGCGCCCACGGCCTTGCGATGGCCATGCGGCTCATCCAGGCGGGCGATGCCGACTGCATGATCGCGGGCGGCGTGGAGGCGTGCCTCACGCCCTTTTCGGTGTCCGCCTTCGCCTCCATGCGGGCCCTGTCCACCCGGAACGACGACCCCGCACGGGCCTCCAGGCCTTTCGACAGGGACCGCGACGGGTTCGTCATGTCCGAGGGGGGGGCGGCCCTGGTGCTGGAAGACCTCGAAACGGCCAGGGCGCGGGGCGCGCAGGTCCTGGCGGTCCTGAAGGGGGCGGGCATGAGCCAGGACGCCTACCACCTGGTGGCCCCGGACCCGGAAGGCACGGCGGTGGTGTATGCCATGGAGCGGGCCCTCCAGGACGCGGGTGTACCCGCGGAGTCCATCGGGTACATCAATGCCCACGGCACCTCGACCCCGCTGAACGACAAGACCGAGACGCTGGCCATCAGGAAGGTTTTCGGCAAGCGCGCCGACGACGTCCCGGTGAGCTCCACCAAGTCCATGACCGGTCACCTCATCGGCGGCACGGCGAGCCTGGAGACCGCGATCTGCATCCTGGCCCTCATGCACGGCGTGCTCCCGCCCACCATCAACCTTGACAATCCCGACCCACAATGCGATCTGAACTATATTCCGGGCAGGGCCATCAAGGCCGACGTCGCATACTGCATGAACAACGCGTTCGCGTTCGGAGGACAGAATGCGGTCCTTATCATCGGAAAGGAGTGAGGCGTGAGGGTTGCAGTGGCATGCGACCATGGCGGGTACGCACTGAAGCGGGTGGTCGGTGAGGCGCTCAGGGCATCGGGGGCCGAGGTGACCGACCTCGGCACGGACACGGAGGCCTCGGTGGACTATCCGGACTATGCATTCCGGGCGCTCGGGCTGCTGGTCAGGAACGGGTGCGACCGCATCGTGCTCATCTGCGGCACGGGCATCGGCATGTCCATCTGCGCGAACCGCGTTCCGGGCGTGCGCGCGGCGCTCTGCCACGACGCCTTCACCGCCCGCATGAGCAGGCTCCACAACGACGCCAACTGCCTCGTCCTGGGCGCTCGGGTCACGGGCCCGGGCGTGGCTTCCGACATCGTGGACGTCTGGATGAGAACCCCCTTCGAAGCGGGCCGCCACGCCGCGCGGCTTGCCCGGATCGAGGAGCTGACCGCACAGATGAAAGAATCAGGAAGGGTAGAGGAGAACGATCATGAACCTGAACAACGTGAAGAAGACCGACCCCGAGGTATATGAGGCCATCATGGGCGAGCTCGCCCGGCAGCGCTACAAGCTCGAGCTCATCGCCTCGGAGAACATCGTGAGCGAGGCCGTGCTTGAGGCCCAGGGCTGCGTCATGACCAACAAGTACGCGGAAGGGTACCCGGCCAAGCGGTACTACGGCGGGTGCGAGTACGTGGACGTGGCCGAGGAGCTCGCCATCGAGCGCGCCAAGAAGCTCTTCGGCGCGGACCACGCCAATGTCCAGCCCCATTCCGGGTCCCAGGCCAACATGGCCGTGTACTTTTCCATCCTGGAGCCGGGCGACACGTACCTGGGCATGAGCCTGCCCCACGGCGGCCATCTCTCCATGGGCTCGCCCGTGAACTTCTCGGGGAAGATCTACAACGTGGTGCCCTACGGCGTGCGCGAGGACACCCACCGCATCGACTACGACCAGCTCCGCGACCTGGCGAAGAAGCACCGGCCAAAGCTCGTCATCGCGGGCGCCAGCGCGTACCCCCGCATCATCGACTACAAGACCTTCAAGGAGGTGGCCGACGAGGTGGGGGCCTTCTTCATGGTGGACATGGCCCACATCGCGGGGCTCATCGCGGCCGGCCTGCACCCGAACCCGGTGCCGTACGCGGACTTCGTCACCACCACCACGCACAAGACGCTCCGCGGCCCCCGGGGAGGCATGGTGCTCTGCACGGAGAAGCACGCGAAGACGCTCAATTCCAAGGTTTTCCCTGGCATGCAGGGAGGCCCCCTCATGCACGTCATCGCGGCCAAGGCCGTGGCGCTCAAGGAGGCGCTCACCCCCGAGTTCAAGGAGTACCAGGCCCAAATCGTGAAGAACGCCAAGGCCATGGCGGACGAGTTCCTGGCGCTGGGCTTCGCTCTGGTGTCCGGCGGCACGGACAACCACCTCATGCTCGTGGACCTGACGAACAAGGACGTCACGGGCAAGGAGGCCCAGGAGATGCTGGATGCGGCCAACATCACGGTGAACCGCAACGCCATCCCCTTCGACACCAAGAGTCCCTTCGTGACCTCGGGCATCCGCATCGGCACGCCCGCGCTCACCACCAGGGGCATGAAGGAGGAGGAGATGCGGCAGGTGGCCCGCATGATCGCTGCCGTCATCAACGCCAAGGGGGCCGGCTCGGCCGTGGAGAAGGTGAAGACAGAGGTGGCCGAGCTCACGAAGCGTTTCCCGGTGTACGGGGGGTAGCAGGCCATGCGGTGCCCCCGGTGTTCTGGACTCGAGGACAAGGTGCTGCAGTCCAGGATCAGCCAGGACGGGACGTCCATCCGCCGCAGGCGTGAGTGCGAGACCTGCCACTACCGCTACACCACCTACGAGCACATCGAGGAGTTCATCCCGGTGGTGGTGAAGAAGGACGGGAAACGCGAGCCCTTCGACCCCGGCAAGGTGGTTTCCGGCATCCGGAAGGCCTGCGAGAAGCGGCCCGTGAGCATGGAGGCCATCGATACCCTCAAGGACACCCTCATCCAGGACATCCAGTCCAAGTGGGACCGGGAGGTTCCATCATCCTACATCGGCGAGCGCATCATGGAGGCCCTGAACAAGCTCGACCCCGTGGCCTATGTGCGCTTCGCCTCCGTGTACCGCGAGTTCGCCGACGTGAACGAGTTCATGGACGAGATCAAGGGCCTGCGCAGGGTCAGGAAGAAGTGACGCACGATCAGGACATCGCCTTCATGAGAGAGGCCGTCGCCCTGGCCCGCCGGGCCATGGGCAGGACGGCCCCCAACCCGAGCGTGGGTGCAGTGGTCGTACGGAACGGCCGGATCGTGGGCAGGGGCTTCCACCCCGGGGCGGGCCTCCCGCACGCCGAGGTCTTCGCCCTGGATGAGGCCGGAGACAAGGCCGGGGGGGCCACCCTGTACGTCACCCTGGAGCCCTGCAACCACCAGGGCAGGACCCCGCCGTGCACCGAGGCCGTCATCAGGGCGGGCATCGCCCGCGTGGTGGCCGGGGTCCTCGACCCGAACCCCCTGGTGGCCGGCAGGGGGATAGACCGGCTGAAGGCCGCGGGCGTCCAAGTGGACGTGGGTGTCCTGGCGGACGAGTGCCGCGACCTCATCGCCTGGTATGCCCACTGGATGGAGAAGAAGAGGCCCTTCGTCATCATGAAGGCCGCCGTCACCCTGGACGGGAGGATCGCCGCCGCCACGGGCGACTCGGCGTGGATCAGCTCAGAGGAGTCCCGCGCGTACGTGCACGAGCTGCGGAACCGGGTGGACGGCGTCATGGTGGGCATCGGCACGGTGGCCCACGACGACCCCCTGCTCACCTGCCGCATGGAGGGCGGGAGAGACCCGGTGCGGATCATCCTGGACCCCGGGCTCGACACGCCTGCGGATGCCAGGTGCCTGGGCGAGGGAACCATCGTGTTCACGAACGGGTCGGAAGATGCCAGGCCCGATCTTTCCGCCCGGGGCGTGAAGGTGGTCGCGGTGGGGGAGAGCTCCCCGGGGACCCTCTCGTGGCCGCTCATGCTCGAATACCTGGGCTCGGCGGGGCTCCACAGCGTCATGGTGGAGGGCGGCAGCGGCGTGTACACGAGCCTGCTGGAGAGCGGCCTCGCGGACAGGCTGCTGCTCTTCATCGCGCCCATGATCCTGGGCGGCGGCATACCGCTCGTGGACCGGGGGGCACCCGCGCGGGTCGCGGACGCCCTGCGCGTCGTGATTGACAGGATCAGCCTCGTGGGCGGGGACATCTGCGCGGAAGGGAGGCTCGCACGCTGACATGTTCACCGGGATCATCGAATCGGTGGGAAGGATCGTGTCCAGGAAGGCCTCTGGCGGCGGCCTCGAACTCGAGATCGACACGGGCCTCGACCTGTCCGCCGACGCCGTGGGGGACAGCGTGGCCGTGGACGGTGTGTGCCTGACCATCACGGCGAAGAAGGGGTGCGTCTTCGCGGCCGGCGCATCGGCGGAAACCGTCTCCCGGTCAACCCTGAAGGACCTGCGGCCGGGCGCGAAGGTGAACATAGAGCGGGCCCTCACGCTCTCCGCACGGCTCGGCGGCCACATCGTGCTGGGCCACGTGGACACCGCCGGCACGATCCTGGCGAAGGAGCCGGCGGGCGAGTCGCTCCGGTTCCGGGTGTCCTTCGCCCCCTCCTTTTCCCGGTACGTGGTGGAGAAGGGGTCCATCGCCATCGACGGCGTTTCCCTCACCATCAACGAGGTCCGGCCGGGCGCCTTCGGGGTGAACGTGATCCCGCACACGGCCCGATCCACTTCCTTGACACTCAAAAGTGCGGGTGATAGGGTGAACCTCGAATTCGACGTGCTGGGCAAGTACGTGGAACATCTGCTGAACAAGGACAGGGATGCCGGTCTGAAAAACCTTCTCGCACAGCAGGGTTTCCTCAAAGGGGAGTAGCGCACCATGCCGACATGCACCGTGGAAGAGGCGGTCAAGGAACTGCTGCAGGGCAGGATGATCATCCTCGTGGACGACGAGGACCGGGAGAACGAGGGCGACCTCACCATGGCCGCCGAGTTCGTCACCGCGGACGCCATCAACTTCATGGCAAAGTACGGCCGAGGCCTGGTGTGCCTGGCCCTGGACGCAGACATCGCCGACCGCCTGGACCTCCCGCCCATGGTGAAGGACAACACGAGCAAGTTCGGCACCGGGTTCACGGTGTCCATCGAGGCCAAGCGGGGCGTCACCACGGGGATCTCCGCCGCCGACCGGGCGGTCACCATCCGCACCGCCATCTCCCCCGACACCCGCTCCGACGATCTGGCCAGGCCGGGCCACGTGTTCCCGCTGCGGGCCAGGCCGGGAGGCACGCTCGTGCGCACCGGCCAGACCGAGGGGTCCGTTGACCTGTGCAGGATCGCTGGGCTCAAGCCCGGCGCGGTGATCTGCGAGGTCATGAACGACGACGGCACCATGGCCCGCAGGCCGCAGCTCGAGGAGTTCGCGCGCGAGCACGGCCTGAAGATCTGCACCATCGCCGATGTCATCGCGTACCGCATCAAGAACGAGACCCTCGTGCGCGAGGTGGTCCGCGCCAAGCTCCCCACGGAGTACGGCGTCTTCGAGCTGGTGGGCTTCGACAACGACATCGACGACAAGGAGCACATCGCGCTGGTCAAGGGAGAGATCAGCCCGGACGAGCCGGTGCTCGTCCGCGTGCACTCCGAGTGCCTCACCGGCGACATCTTCCACTCCATGCGGTGCGACTGCGGGGGCCAGCTCCACCGGGCAATGGAGATGATCGAGGAGGCGGGCGCGGGCATAATCGTGTACATGCGTCAGGAGGGGCGCGGCATCGGGCTCATCAACAAGCTCAAGGCCTACCACCTCCAGGACAAGGGCAGGGACACGGTGGAGGCCAACATCGAGCTCGGCTTCGCCCCGGACCTGAGGGACTACGGCATCGGCGCCCAGATCCTCGTGCACCTGGGCGTGCGCAAGATGCGGCTCATGACCAACAACCCCAAGAAGATCATCGGACTCGAAGGGTACGGCCTGGAGATCGTGGAGCGCCTGCCCATCGAGATCCCGCCCACCACGGAGAGCCAGCGGTACCTCAAGACCAAGAAAGAGAAGATGGGACACATTCTGGAGGTGGTGTAGATGGCGCAGGTCATTGAAGGCAAACTCATCGGGAAGGGCAGGAAGGTGGCCATCGTGGCGAGCCGGTTCAACGACTTCATCACGGCGCGGCTCGTGGAAGGCGCCATGGACGCGCTGAGCCGGCACGGGGTCGCTGACAAGGACATCACCGTCTACCGGGTCCCGGGCGCCTTCGAGATCCCGTCCGTGGCCAGGAAGGTTGCCACCGCGGCAAATGCCGACGGCATCATCTGCCTGGGCGCGGTCATCCGGGGCTCCACCCCCCACTTCGACTACGTGGCCTCCGAGGTGAGCAAGGGCGTGGCCCTGGTGGGGCTCGAGGCCAGGATGCCCGTGGTCTTCGGCGTGCTCACCACCGACACCATCGAACAGGCCGTCGAGCGAGCGGGGACCAAGGCCGGCAACAAGGGGTTCGACGCGGCCATGGCCCTGCTCGAGATGATGGACCTCTACGCCCAGATCTGAGCGGCCCATGAAGCACCGCACCCGCTCCCGCGAGGTGGCGCTCCAGTACCTGTACCAGGTGGACATCACGAGCAGCCACACCGAGGACGCCCTGTCGGCGTTCTTCGATCACTTCGTGGACAACGAGGATCTCGTCCCGTACGCCCGGGAGATCGTGGACGGGGTGTGCACGAACCTGGTGCAGATCGACGACCTCATCGAGAGGGCCTCGGAGAACTGGAAGGTGAGCCGCATGTCCACCACTGACCGCAACATCCTGCGCATCGCCACCTACGAGCTGGCCTTCCGCACGGACGTGCCCTACAAGGTGGTCATCAACGAGGCCATCGAGATCGCCAAGCGCTTCGGGTCGAGCAAGTTCCCCTCCTTTGCCAACGGGGTGCTGGACAGGGTCTGGAGCGGGATAGCGAAGGATGCGCCATCCCGGGGGTGAGGACGTGTTCCCAGGGTCCGTCCCGGGGGGATATCGCCGGTCGTAACTGCTTTCTTGAACAATCCCGTGAAAAATGTACTATCTGAAGTGCATCGGTGCGAGGTAATGGACAACCACGACTGAACGAAAGCGGTAAGGAGCCCTTTTGCCCGATATCCTTCTGCGAGCCATGGTGGAGGTCGTCTCCTTCGGAGTAGGGTTTTCCCTGGTCTTCGCCATAGCCCAATTGTGCAGGAAGGACCCGGGCCTTTCGAACGTCCTGAACTTCCTTGTCTACCTGGGCAACGGCATCATCCAGCTCATGGTGGTGCTCAAGGTCAGGAACATCATCCCGGAGCATCCCGTGGCGACCTTCCTCTTCCCGTCCGCCATCTTCTTCGTGGGGCCTGCCAATTACCTGTACCACCATCTGCTGCTGAATCCGGGCAAAGACCTCCCGGTGAAGCTGAAGGTCCAGTTCGCCCCTGCGGCCGCCGTCTTCCTGTGCGAGGTGATCTTCCAACTGCTGCCCGTCGGGACGAAACAGCGTTTCCTTGCAGGCCTGATCAGCTCACCGCTGGAGCACTGGTTCACCATGGTCCTGGCCGTAGGGGCGGTCTTTTCCTTTGCCTATTTCCTGATCCTGCTCAGGCTGGGATTCACGGTCCTCAAGAGCGAAAGCGTCCGGAAGCAGGTCCTCATCCTGCTGGCGGCCTTCGTGTTCACACTGGTGTCCATCATCCTGCTCACCCTCGGCTTCCTGCTGCGCTCCGACCAGGTAATACTCCTGGGAGGCATGACCATCACCGTCATCATCGTCTGCGTGTTCCTGTCGAACATGCGGTATCCCAATTTCTACCGGATCATCGAGAACGAGATAAAGAAGAACCGCTACGAGAGATCCCTCCTCAAGGGCCTCGACACCGAGATCGTCTTCGACCGCCTGAGCTACCTGATGGACGTGGAGAACATCTACAAGGACTTCGACCTGAACCTGGAAAGCCTGGCGGAGATGATGTCCCTCTCCCCGCACCAGCTGTCCCAGTTCATGAACGAGAGGCTGGACACCAACTTCAGGAACTACATCAACAGGTACCGCATCGAAGCGGCCAAGAAGATCCTCGTCGCCGACCCGGAGAAAAACATCCTCACCATCTGCTACGACGTGGGGTTCAACTCCAAGTCCACCTTCAACCTCTGCTTCAAGAAATACACGGACAGAACGCCCTCCGAATTCCGGCAGGAGCATCTGCCAGGCGGCAAAGAGGGTCCGGATCTATAAAACCGTCCGTCCGGACGCCGCTCCTGACATGTCCGGGACCCAGCCCCGAGCCGGGTTGCAGCGACTGCGACAATACTTTTCATCCCCGCGTCCTGATCTATAGAAACGGGCGACACCACCGTCTTCGATCCGTATGTTCTCTGTAAGATGCTCGGAAAACCTGCAGGAAAAGGAGGGTTCCCATGATTTCACGCCATGAGATGAGAAACCTCATACAGAGGTTCCCCAGTTTCGAGAACTCGTTCATAGGGCTGGAGTACGCCCCCAGGCTCCCCGGGGCCATGGTCGGCGAGACCAGGGAACTGGTCGCATACGCCCGGAAATTCAACGAAAAGGTGGTGAGGCCGAATGCCCTGGCCCTGGACAGGCTGACCCACGAGAACCCCGGGTACCTTCCGCATGATCTCATGAAGACCATCGCCGACTGGGGTCTGTACACCATGTGGGTACCGAAGATCTTCGGCGGCAAGGGGAAAAACCTTCCCTCCGCAGCAGCTTTCATGGAAGAACTGTCGTCAGCCTGCGTGGGCATCGCAAATGTCATGGGGGTCACGTACCTGGGCCTGTCGAGCCTGCTGACATCGTTCAACATGAGAATGACCAACCGGGTGCTCAAGGACGTGATCGAAGGCGAGCGGGCGGGCAGGCCCAGGCTCATCGACTTCGCCATCACCGAGCCCATCGCGGGGACCGATGCCGAGGACATGGACCTTGTGGACAGGGGCAGGGTCATAACCAGGGCCGAGAGGGTGAACGGAGGGTACCTGGTCAACGGACGCAAGGTGTTCATCTCCATGGGCCATGTCTCCGAGTGGACGGTCTTCTACGCCTATACCGACCTGAAGAAGCCCTCGCGGACCATGATCGGTCTCGCGGTGAAGAACAGCGCAGAGGGCTTCTCGGTGGGACGGCACGAGGACAAGATGGGGCAGCGGGTGTGCCCCGCCAGCGAGATCATCTTCGAGGACTGCTTCGTCCCGGACGACCAGGTCCTCATCGATACGGAGAGCATCAGGAAGTTCACCCGGAAGTCTCCGAAAGAGGTCATGATGCGGCACATCGACCTCCTGGCCTCATCGAGCAAGGCCGGCGTCTGCGCCATCGGTACCGGCGTGGCCCGCGGGGCGCTGGAAGATGCCCTGAGATACGCCTCCACCACCGAGGTCAGGGGCCGGCTCCTCATCAACCACCAGTGGGCCCAGGGCATGCTGGCCGAGATGTACAAGAACGTGGTCCTGGGGAGGCTCGCGTATCAGGAGGCGAACTACGCGAACTGCAGCCGGGGCGTCTACGACATGCTCCAGATGAAGCCGGTGTTCTACTACCTGAAACTCATGCCCCCTTCCTGGTTCAGGATGCTGGAGCCCATGCTGAACAGCGACCTGGCCACCTGGGCCATGAGCAGGATGTATCTCGACCTGAAGAAGCAGGGAAACGTCGACTGCTGTGCGGGCATGTCGGCGCTGGCCAAGGTCGCGGGAACGGACATCGGCATGAGGAACTGCCAGCTGGCCATGGACCTCATGGGCGAGGCCGGCCTGCGCCAGGCAGGGGGCATGGAGAAGCGCCTGCGCGACGCCAAGCTGCTGCAGATCTACGAGGGATCGAACCAGATGAACAGGCTCATCACCTTCAAGGGCCTCATCGCGCCGTCAGTGCCCCAGGCGCGGGTGTTCGAACAGTGAAAGGGGGGGGGGGACACGATGATATCTTTCATGAACGACGATGCAAAGTCCTTCGAGGATCTGGCCCTGAGTTTCGCGGGCAAGGAGCTGACGAACCGCAGGGAATCGAGCGACCGCTATCCGTTCGGGCCCTTTGACGAGACGGTCCTGGCCAAGGCGAACGAGCTCGGGTTCCTGGGCATAACCCTGCCCGAAGACCTGGGCGGCATCGGCCGGGGCATAAGCACCCTGTGCGTTGTCCTGGAAGGCATCTGCCGCACGGACGCCAGCCTGGGCGCCGTCATCTTCACCAACGCGCTCAGCCAGGAGATCATCCTCCGGTCCGGGTCCGTCGACCTGCTCGGCGAACCGGTATCCCGGGGCCGCCTCATCGCATGTTCCGCCTACAGCGACCCTGGGGAACACGCGGATCTCCCCGGGGTGGGAAAAGGCAAGGAGGGTTATACGCTGACCGGATCGGCAGGCTACGTCGTCCTGGCGCCCATAGCGGCATACGCCCTGGTGCCGGCGAAGATCCCCGGGCAGAAAGGATATTCCTTTTTCATGGTGGACCTGTCCCGGAAGGGGGTGAAGACGTGCGAGCCGGTCTTCAGCCTCGGGGTCCATGCGTGCCCGGTGGCCGACCTGGCCCTGGATGGTGCAGAGGCCGAGCTGGCGGGTCAGGAGGGCAAGGGGGCGGCCTACTTCGGGGAGGCCGCCGGCGTGATGTCCGCAGCAGCCGCCGCCATATCGCTGGGCATCATGCGGGGGGCGTTCGACCATGCCCTGGGTTACAGCAACGAACGCGAGCAGGGCGGATGTACAATCGTCAACTGGTCCATGATCAAGACCATCCTGGCGGACATGGCCGTCCAGACGAGGATCGGCGACATGGCCGTGTGCGGGGC
>CAZNGL010000066.1:0-15270 GCA_964572405.1 uncultured Bacteriovoracaceae bacterium | reverse complement strand
TCCGGGCCGGCAGGGCCCTGAGCATGGAGGAGGCCAGGAACCTGCTCTCAGAGCTTGACAGGGCCGGGGCGCCGCAGACCTGTCCACACGGCAGGCCCCTGTTCCGGCGGATCAACCTCGCGGAGATCGAGAAGTGGATGGGCAGGAGAATCTGACTGTCCTCACCGGTCCCACCTGCTCGGGCAAGACCGGCCTGGCCCTGTTCCTGGCGCGACGCTTCCCCATCGAGGTGGTCTCCGCCGACTCCATGCAGGTCTACCGCCGCATGGATATCGCCACGGCCAAGCCCACGCCCGACCAGTTGTCCCTGCTCCCCCATCACCTCATCGACGTGGTGGACCCGGACGAGGACTTCCAGGCCGCCATGTTCGTGCGCCTGGCGGGCGCAGCCATCAGGGAGGTCAGGGACCGCGGCAGGATCCCCCTGGTGGTGGGTGGCACCGGGCTCTACATCAGGGCCCTGCTCTACGGCCTTGCACCGGCGCCGGCCCGTTCCGAGGCCATCAGGACGGCCCTGAGATCTCTCGTGCACCGGCGGGGCATCGCCCACCTGGAGGCCATGCTCTCCCGGCTCGACCCGGCCTCGGCGTCGACCATTGCGAAGAACGATGCAGTGAGGGTCATCCGCGCCCTGGAGATCGTCTTCCAGAGCGGATACAGGGCGAGCGACCTCCTGTCGGGCCATGGCTTCGAACGACCCCTGTACCGTGCACGCATCGCCTGCATCATGCCGGAGCGTGAACGGCTTTTTGCCGACATCGACCGCAGGACCCAGGGCATGATGGACGCCGGCCTCCTGGAAGAGACCCGGCTCCTCCTGGACCTCGGGTACGGCCCGCACCTGCGGTCCATGCAGACCCTGGCATACCGGCACGCCATCGGCCACCTGCAGGGCGATATGGGCCTGGACGACTGCATACGCATGATCCAGCGAGATACGAGGCGCTTTGCCAAGCGGCAGGTCACGTGGATGAAGGGCAGAGAGGACCATGTGTTCTTCGATTCGTCGGCAGCGGCCTGCGATGCGGTGTGCGGGTGGCTGCGGGAGGAGCTTGGGGAGTGACGGATCGTGCTGTTCGGCGATGATCCGTGAAAAGCGAATCATCGATTTGAACGGTCCGTTTTTAAAAACAAACTCACTTGTCCGAGATCGATCAGATCTGCCCGGACAATTAGCCCGTTACGAAAGTATGGCCTGTGCAATGGCCTTGTGCTAAGGGATGCCTGTGCGCAGGACATCGAGGAAATACCTGGAACGGCTCATCCGCAAGAAGACGGGGCAGGCGATCCACGACTACAGGATGATCGAACAGGGACACCGCGTGGTGGTGGCCGTCTCCGGCGGCAAGGACTCCATCGTGATGATGCAGGTCCTCGCTTGCCTGAGGGAGGCCGCGCCCCTGGACTTCGAGCTCATACCGGTGCACGTGCGCTCGGGCTTCGAGCAGGGGTTCGAGGGGGTCAGGGAGTGGATCCGCAGCGAGCTCGGCTATGAGGTGATGGTGCGCGACGGCCACATCTCGGAAATCCTCCGGAGCGCCGGCGATCCGGAAAAGAGCCCCTGCGCGCTGTGCTCGAGGCTCCGCAGGGGCAACCTCTACGGAATCGCCTCCGAGCTGGGGGCGCATGCCATCGCGCTCGGCCACCACATGGACGACATCGTGGAGACCTTTCTCCTGCGGAGCTTCTACACGGGACAGCTTGGCGCCATGGCCCCTGCCAGGGTCACGGACGACGGGGCGAACCGCATCATCCGGCCGCTCGCGTACTGCACGAGCGAGCTGGTGGAGGCCTACTTCGCCCACCTCGAGGTGGAGCCTGTTGCCATGACCTGTCCCGCCAGGCAGGACAGCCGGCGGGAGTTCATCCGGGACTGTATCAAACACCTGGAACGTGATATACCGTGGCTGAAGCACTCGATCTTTGCCTCCCTGGGCAACATCGACACCAAGAGCTTATGCGTGAAGGAGAACGCCCATGCGGATCCAGATTGATCCCATGCGACCCAAGCCGCGCACCGCACAGCAGGTGGCGGACATACTGAAGGACGGCGGCATCGTCGTGTACCCCACGGACACGGTGTACGCCCTGGGCTGCATCGTGAGCAACAAGCACGGCCTGGACAGGATCAGCCAGATCAAGGCATCGGTGAAGCCCAAGAGCATCATCTTCGCCGACATCAGGGACATCAGCGAGTACGCCAAGGTGAGCAACGAGGCCTACCGCCTCATGCGCCTGCTCTTCCCGGGTCCCTACACCCTGATTCTTCCCGCCACACGGCACGTGCCGCGGCTGCTCCAGTCGAAGCGCAAGTCCATCGGCGTGAGGATCCCGGATCACTGGTTCTGCCGCGAGCTGGTGAGCCAGATCGGCGAGCCCATCATCACCACGAGCATCCCGCTCACGGACGACCGGATCCACATCGACCCAATCGAGATCGAGGCCTATCTCGGGAACCGTGTGGAAGCCATCGTGGACAGCGGCATCCTGCCGGACATACCCTCCACCGTGGTGTCGCTGGAGACCGACACACCCGAGATCGTCAGGTACGGCCTCGGCCCAACCGAGATCTTCGAGGCCGCGTAAGGGGTGCGTGCATGAAGAAGATGCTCATCAATGCCATGCACCCCGAGGAGATCCGGGTGGCCGTCGTGGACGACGGGGTGCTCGCCGGCTTCCACATGGAGAGCGCGCTCAAGGAGCAGCTGCGGGGGAATATCTACAAGGCCCGCATTTCAAAGGTTGAGCACAGCCTGAACGCCGTGTTCGTGGACTTCGGGCGGGAAAAGCACGGACTGCTCCCGGTGAACGACATCAACCCCGACTTCGTCGAGGGGCTCAGGGACCGGAAGAACATCATGGCGTCGCTCCACAAGGGCATGGAGCTCCTCGTGCAGGTGGTCCGCGAGGAAAAGGGCGCCAAGGGGGCGCTGCTGACCACGGATATCTCCCTGCCGGGCCGCTTCCTCGTACTGCTGCCCCACCAGGACATGGCGGGGATCTCCCGGAAGATCGACGACGAGAAGCAGCGCAGGCGCCTGCGGGAGATCATCGACCAGATCAAGCCCCCGGAGGGCTCCGGTGTCATCGTGCGCACCGCGGGCATGGACAGGAACAAGACCGAGCTCGGCCGCGACATGGCCTACCTCACCAGGCTCTGGAAGAGCATCGAGGAGCAGTTCGGAAGTGCGGAGTGCCCGAGCATCGTCTACAAGGAAGGCGACATCATAATCCGCACCATCCGCGACTACCTTTCCCCGGACACCACGGAGATCCTCGTGGACGACGAGGACACCGAGAAACGCGTCCTGTCCTTCATGAAGACCGTCATGCCCCGGCTCAAGGGCATCGTCAAGAGCTACCGCCAGAACAGGCCCCTCTTCACCAAGTTCGAGCTGGAGCAGCAGATAGAGGCCGTGTACGGCACCAAGGTGCGGCTGCGCTCCGGGGGGACCATCGTCATCGAGCCCACCGAGGCCATGGTGGTCATCGACGTGAACTCCGGCCAGGCCACGAACAACCGGTCCATCGAGGAGACCGCGTACGAGACCAACAGGGAAGCGGCCGCCGAGATCGCCCGGCAGCTCGTGCTTAGAGACCTGGGCGGGCTCATCGCCATCGACTTCATCGACATGCGCGCCAAGGAACACATCCGCGGCGTGGAGAAGGCCCTGCGGGACGCCCTGAAGAACGACCGGGCCCACCTGGTCCTGGGCAAGATCTCCAAGTTCGGCATCATGGAGCTCTCCCGGGAGCGGCTCTCCCCGCCCCTCATGGAAAAGAGCCACATCACCTGCCCCGCGTGCTCCGGGCTCGGCCTGGTCAGGTCCGTGGAGTCCGCGGCCATCATGGCCCTGCGGGAGATCCAGCTGGCGCTCAGCAGGAATAAAACACCCAGGATCAGGGTGAGCATGCCCCGCGAGGTGGCCCTGAACGTGCTGAACCGCCAGAGGGGTCACCTCATGAGGCTCGAGCAGGAATTCGGCGCCGAGATCGTCGTGTCCTGGGCGCAGGGTCTCCCCCCTGGCCAGATCGTCATCGAGCCCGTGGATTGAGAGGGGCTCGGTCAGGGGGCCGTGATCACGTCGCGGACCTTGCGGGAGAGTTCGTGCAGGATGAAGGGCTTCTGGATGAAAGCCCTGCAGCCCATGGCCATGATGCCCGTGGCCTGGCCGTTCAGGCTGTAGCCGCTGGACAGGATCACGCGGACGTCCTGGTTGATCTCCTTCAGGGCGATGAAGGTGTCCCTGCCGCTCCTGCCGGGCAGGATCATGTCCAGGACCACCAGGTCGATGGACCCCTGCATGTCCCGGAAGAGCGTCACCGCCTCGTCGCCGTCGCGGGCCGTGATGACACGGTACCCAAGGTAGTTCAGCATATCCTGCGTGGTGGTCCGCACGGTCTCCTCGTCGTCCACCAGCAGGATCGTCCCGGTGCCCCGCACGATGGACTCGTCGTGCGCCGCCTGGTCCGGCAGGGCCGTGCCCGGTGTGGCCGGGAGGTAGATGTTGAAGGTGGTCCCGATCCCCACCTCGCTGTAGGCGTTGATGAACCCGCAGTGGCCTTTCACGATGCCGTACACCGTGGCGAGCCCGAGCCCGGTGCCCCTGCCCAGCTCCTTGGTGGTGAAGAAGGGCTCGAAGATCCGCTTGAGGGTCTTCTCGTCCATACCCACCCCGGTGTCGGTGAGCGAGATCTTCACGTAGGTGCCGGGCTTCACCTGCTGGCTGAAGGCCTGGGTGTCCGTGATGGTGACCATGGAGCTCTGGAGGTACAGGGTGCCGCCCTCGGGCATGGCGTGCCAGGCGTTCATGTAGAGGTTCAGGAGGACCTGCTCCATCTGGTTGGCGTCCGCGGTGACGGGGAGCACGTCCGGGGCCAGGTTCCTGCTGATGATGAACTCCCTGCGCGTCTGGCCGAACATGTGGGAGGTCTTTTCCAGCAGGGCGTTCATGTCCAGGGGTTTGAGCTCGAACCTGCCGCCCCGGGCGAACCCGAGGAGCTGCCGGGTGAGGTCGGCCCCGTTCTTCACCTGCTCCTCGATGCTCCTGAGGCGCTCGTAGTGGGGGTGTGACGGGTCGAGGTCCACCCGCATGAGGGAGGCATAGCCCTGGATGCCCGTGAGGATGTTGTTGAAGTTGTGGGCGATGCCGCCCGCGAGCGTCCCGATGGCCTCCATCTTCTGGGCCTGGAGGAGCTGGCTCTCGAGCTTCTTCCGCTCCGAGACGTCGCGCACGATGGCCTGGACGAGGGTCCTGCCGGCCGCGTCGATCCTGCTCAGGCTCACCTCGGCCGGGAAGGTCTGCCCGTCCGAGCGGCGGTGGGTCCATTCGAAGGACTGGGGGGATCCGTTCATGACCTTTTTCAGGATGCACCTGCCCTTCTCCGCCGAGGATACCCCGTCGGGCTGCACCTCGGGGGAAAAATCGAAGGGCGTGCGTCCGAGGATCTCCTCTGTTGGACAGGCGAAGATCTCAGAGGTCTTGGAATTGCACTGGAGGATATGGTCCACGTCCATGGTGAAGATGGCGTCGCTGGCCGACTCGAACAGGGCCCGGTAGCGTGCCTCGCTCTCTCGGATGGCCTCCTCGGCGGTCTTCAGCTCGGTGATGTCCGTAACGGCGCCCAGGGCCATGAGCCTGCCCTTGAGGGTGACGAGGGTGCCGCAGACCATGCCCCAGCGAATGCTGCCGTCCCGGGCCCGGAACCGGGCGACCTCGCCCTTGACGGAGCCCTCCTTCGCGGCCCTGCGGATGATGCGCTTCCGGTCCTCCGGGTCGGCGTAGATGCCGAGCTCCTTCTCGCTCCTGCCGATGACCTCCTCGCGGGTGTAGCCCAGGGCCTCGGTGAACTTCTCGTTCACCTCGTAGTAGCAGTTGTTGTGGGCGTCGAAGATGCTCATCACGGTGGGGCTCAGGTGAAAAGCCTTGAAGAACAGCTCCTCGTTCTCCTTCAGGGCATCCCGGGCCTCGGAGAGTGATGCCGAAAGGGTGTCTGCATGGCGCGCCAGATCCTGGAAGGTCTGGGCGGAAAGTGAGTTGAGGTCGATGGTGACACTCGCGTCCCCCTCGCCCACCGTGAGCATGGTCCCGTTCAGGGTGTATGTGCGGTTCATCGGATCATACCCTGTATGGTTCAATTTAAGTTTCTGGAATCATAAGTCAATGGGCAGGGTGAAAAGCTGGTGAACGATCCTGTCAGAGTGGAAGGATTGGTGGGCCGCACTGGGATTGAACCAGTGACTTCTGCCGTGTGAAGGCAGCGCTCTCCCGCTGAGCTAGCGGCCCTTTACCAATGGGCACATCTATACAATCCGACCCCATGGGTGTCAAGGGGAATATCCCTCACATGACGAGCATACCCGGTATTTCCCGTCCGGGCCGGAGGCCTGCGTGGCCTCACTCCGCGGGCAGGGTAAAGAAGAAGGTGGAGCCCTGGCCGGGCTTGGATTTCAGCCAGATCTCCCCGCCCATGACGCCCAGGGCCTTCTTCACGATGGACAGCCCGATGCCCGTGCCGTCCACGTGGTCGTCTGTGGCGCGGTAGAAGATGTCGAAGATGTTCGCCGTGTGCTCCTGCGCGATGCCGATGCCGTTGTCCGTGACCGAGAACAGGTGCCTGCCCGGCTCCAGGCGGTAGGTGATGCGCACCTCGGGCGGTCTGTCCGGGTGCGAGTACTTGACCGCGTTCGAGATGAGGTTTGAGAAGACCTGGGCCACCCGTATCCGGTCCGCCTTGATGGAGGGCATGCCGTCATCCACCACGATCCTGCCCTGCTTCTCGTCGATCCGGCTCGCCAGCTCGCGGGCTATCTCCTCGATGACCTCCGCGGTGGAGAACTCCTCCTTTTTCAGCTTCAGGTTCTCCACGGCGGAAAGCGTGAGCAGGTTGGTGACGAACTGCTCCATGTTCCTGCCGCTGTCGCGGATGGCCTCCATGTACTGCTTCTCCTTGCTGGTGAGCTTTGTCGCGGCGGACTTCATGAAGCGGTCCGTGAACCCGTTGATGGCCACGATGGGGTTCTTCAGGTCGTGTGACACGGTGGAAACCAGCTGCCTGAGCTCCTCGTTGCGCTGGCGGATGAGGTTCATGGCGTCCTTGAGCTCGTCGGAGGTGCGGGTGATCTCCTGGAACAGGAGGATGTTCTCCATGACCGCGCCCATGTGCACGCCGATGGTGATGAGGAGTCGTTCGTCTTCGGGCGTGATGGTGCGCTGGCCGAAGGAGCCGATGTTCATGACGCCGATGAGCCGTGTCCGCGACTGGATGGGTATGGAGGCGAACGAGCGGATTCCCTGCTGTTTGAAGGCCAGGGACTGGATGCGGGAATCGATGGACGCGTTCTCGATGATGAGGGGCGAACCGCTGGCAGCGACCCTTCCGGCGATGCCCTCGCCGAGTCTGAGCTCCTTCACGGTCTGGATCACCTCGTCAGGTATGCCGTGGGACAGGGCGCAGCGGAGCGTCTTCTTCTTCTCGTCCAGGAGGTAGATGAGGCCCATCTCGATGTTCATGATCTGGAGCACCTGGACCAGGGTGTTCTGGAGCACCTCTTCGGGGTCGATGGAGGACGACAGCGTCTTGGATATGGTGTTCACCGCCGACAGGTCCTGGTTCTGGCGCATGAGCCGCTTCTGGAGGAGCACCTTCTCGGTCACGTCCCGCAGCATGGCAATGGAGGTCCCGGGCCGGTCCTCTATGAAATGGAAGTTTCCCTCCAGGACCTTCTGCCCGGTCTTCGTATTCACCGTGATCTGGGAGAAGAACTTCCTGGAGGATTTTCTCCTCAGCGGTGCCAGGTCGTTCTTCGCCCTGTCGTCCACGAAGTCGAAGATGGCCTTGCCCAGGATCTCCTCGGGTGGCATCTGCATGATCTCCACCATGGCGGGGTTGGCAAAGGTGATGAAGCCGTGGTTCATGATGAGGATGGCGTCAGGCGCGTCCTCGATGAGCTTGCGGTACCTCCCCTCACGGGCCAGGCTCCCGCTCACGAAGTCTCCCAGCAGGACATACAGGGAGTTGAGCCGGTACCCGGTGATGTTGATGAGGCCCGACACCTTCACCTTGGGCGAGCTCAGGGTCTCCACGATGAGGGAAAAGGGCCGGTTGGTTTCGATGAGCCGTTTGAGCATCTTTTCCAGACGGTCGTCCACGAGGAAGGTGTGGATGAGCTCGTAGAGCGATTTCCCCACAAAGGGAAGCGCCGCCGGGTCCATGTTCGATTCCAGGAGCTTGTTGATGTAGATGACCGTGCCGCTGCGGTCGAAGGCGCATACGGCGAAGGGGGCATTCTCGAACACGGACCTGACCTGTTCGAAATGCCTGTCCATGCGGTCAGCCGATGTCAAAAGACTCTCCCGGGTTCAGCACGTGCACGTCGCATGCGCACACGTGGGCAAATTGCTCCGCGTCCCTGCGGGAGCCCACGATGTCTCCGTAGTGGATGGGGATGGCGTGGGATGCCTTGATGTCCTTGAGGACCTCGCCCGCTTCCCGTGCATCCATGGTGTAGGTCCCGCCCACCGGGATCAGGGCGACGTCCACGGTGAGCCCCTTCATCTCGGGGATGCGGTCCGTGTCTCCGGTGTGGTACACGGTGATGCCGTCCATGGTGACCACATATCCCACCCATCCGTTGGCCTTGGGGTGGAAGGCCTTTCCCATGTTGTAGGCCGGAACCGCCCTCACCGTGACATCCCCGATGGAGATGCTCTTCCCCGCAGCGATGCGGTCCGTGACCAGGGGCGTGGACATGGGGGCCACCACCCTGGTGGACGGGGCCATGAGGGCCTTGATGTCCGACTCTGAATAGTGGTCATAGTGGTCATGGGTGAGGAGGATGATGTCGGCATGGTCCTTTGCCGGGACCTTCCAGGGGTCTATGAACACGGTGGCTGCGGACCCGGAGATTTTCACGCTGGCATGTCCGATCCATGTAATGCGTACAGCCATGGTACACCTCCCGGGGAATACATGATGTCATCGTGATGCATACAACGCAGAGCATCATACAAAAGCGCACAGGGGGATTCAATGGGAAAAACGCCCCTTCTAGAAGGCACCGAGCTGGCAGGGAGTCACCTTGAGGCCCAGGAAGTCGGCGGCATTGCCTGCCTCGGCTCTCATGATGCCGGTCTGGTGGGCGATCTCCCAGAGCCTGGTGCAGGAGATCCTCCCGTCTTTGGCTGCGGCGCTGATGAGGTCGAGAACCTCGGACCCGACCTCCACCTTCCTCCCCATGATCTTGTAGTCACTCTTGCCCTTGCGCCCGTACCCGAACAGCCCGAGCTGACACTGGTCGAGCTTGATGCCCGCCTGTGTGGCCGCCTTGCCCACCTCAAGGGGGGAGATCCCCGCATAGGCGGCCAGGTAGTGGGCCACTGCGCAGGGGAGCCTGCCCGTGTCGGGGTAGATGGCCATGAGTTCCTGGATCGTTTCCTTTGCCATGGGTTCCTCCTGGCTCGCGAAGCGGCTGGTCAGGGGGTTCGTTCCCCTTTCCCTGAGCCCTGTGCGCCGTTGCCCGTTATCATGAGTGCATCAGCCACCACCGGTCTCCCACCCACCACCATGATGGGGTTCAGGTCGATCTCGCTGATGAGGGGGAAATGGATCGCGAGCCTGCCGAGCCCCATGAGGATCTGCGCCATGAGGTCCCTGTCCAGGGCCTCCATGCCCCTGTACCTGTCCAGGACGCTCGAGGCGCCGATGGATTCCATCATACCCCGGGCATCGTGCACGCCCAGCGGGGCAAGGCGCACCGAGATGTCGTCCAGCGCCTCGGCCATGATGCCCCCCAGGCCGAAGGCCACGCAGGGGGGGAACCCAGGGTGCCGTGTCATGCCCGCCATGAGCTCCCGGTCTCCCCGGAGCATCTCGGCCACGAGAACCGGGGTGTTCCGGTCCCTGGAGCGGAGCGAACGGTACGCATCCTCCAGGGCGGCCTCGTCAGCCAGGTCCAGGCACACCAGACCCAGCTCGGTTTTGTGGAGGATGTCCGGGGAGCAGGCCTTGAGCACCACGGGGTAGCCGATGGCGCGGGCGCAGGCCTTGGCTTCATCCAGGTTCGCGGCCTTTGCTTCCCGTGCCGTGGGGATGCCGTAGGCCCGCAGGAGCTTCTTGGCACTGAACTCGTCGAACCCCTCCGTGCGGGCCTGTTCCACGATGCGCACCGCTTCGGGCGGGGGCGTCCCGGCGCCGTCCAGGTTCGCAGGGGGTCTCTGCCGGAAGCGCAGATGCCTGAGAAAGGCCCCCATGGCCCGTGCGGCCTTTTCCGGGGAGTCGAAGCAGGGGATGCGGTGCTCGTGGAAGGTCTGGATGCAGTGGTCCTCCTTGCCGAAGAAGGACGATATCAGAAGGGGCTTGCCGTACCGGGAAGGCATGTTCACCAGGGGCTCCAGTCCGATCATCATGGTTTTTGCAAGGTCTTCCCGGGAGACCGGCACGAACGTCTGGATCGCCGGCAGCAGCAGGTCCATGAAGCCCGTGTCCATGATGCCATGGATGATGACGCCGTCCACCTCGCCGGAGGAGAAGAGGATCCGGGGGATGGTCTCGGTGAGGGTTTCCATGCCGATGTGGAAGGTCAGGTCGATGGGATTGCGGGCACTGGCGTGCCCGGGGAGCAGGCCCGCTACCTGTTCCTGGATTTCGTCGGAGAACTCCGGAACCTCAAGTCCTTCCCGGCTGCAGGTGTGGGCGATGGCCGTGCCGGGGCCTCCCGAATTGGTGAGCACCGCGATGCGCCTGCCGGAGAGCGGCGGCTGGGTGGCGAGCGCCCAGCCCACCTTGTACACCTCCTCGATGGTGTCCACGCTGATGACGCCCGCCTGCTCGAAGAGCGCCTCGTAGAGGTGCGCGGGCCCAGCCATGGCGCCGGTGTGGCTGGAGCCTGAACGGGCCCCTGCCTCTGAACCGCCCACGTACTGGGCCACAATGGGCTTGATGCGGCTCACGCGGGAAGCGACCTCGAGGAAGCGCCGGGCATCGCGGATGCCCTCGATGTAGAGCCCGATGGCCCGGGTGCGCTCGTCGGCACCCAGGTAGTCGATGCAGTCGATGAGGTTGATGTCCGTCTCGTTGCCCACGCTGATGGCCTTGCTCAGGGCGATGCCGTTTTTATGGAGGTACGAGACCACCTGGGCGATGTAGGTGCCGCTCTGGGAGGCGAGCCCGAGGTGTCCGTCGAAATCCTGGATGGGGGCCACGGTGAGGTTCATGGGCAGCTGCGTGTTCACGATGCCGAGGCAGTTGGGGCCGAGGAACCGGATCCCGTAGCGCCGGGCCCGCTCGGCAAGGACCTTCTCCAGCTCACTGCCCTGCTCGCCCGTTTCCCTGAACCCGGCCGTGATGATGACCAGGTTCCTGGTGCCGATCTTCCCGAACTCCTCCACCATGTCGGTCACGAGCCTGGTGGGAACCACCAGAACCCCCATGTCAGGGGCATAGGGGAGCTCTGCTACGCTCCGGTAGGCCTTTCTCCCCAGGACCTCTGTCTCCCGGGGGTGGATGGGCAGCACCTCGCCCGGGAAGCCGCCGGTGATGAGGTTCATGCACTGGATGGTGCCCATGGTGGTGAAGGTGTTGCTCGCGCCCGCAAAGGCGATGGAGGTTGGGTTCATCAGTCTTTCTAAAGGGTTATCGGCCATGGTGCATCCCCTTTCATGGTGTGCGGACGGCAGACGCCATCCGTCAGTCACAGGTGCATGGAGAGAATACCACATCTTTGTTCCAGGAATCCACCGAACATCTTCACCGTGTGCACTGTGCGAAGCCGGTGAGGGTATCTGCCATGTTTCCCCGAGTCGGGTTTCGACAACAAAAAATCAATAAAAACTTGCAATAAGCTCAAGGGTACGCCGTTCATGCCGATGAGAAGAGAAGAACGGTACCGGAACAGGACAGGGGAACTCCATGCATTCGACCTCCACCACGACAGAGAATCCGTACCAGATACAGAGAAGCATCATCATGACGTTCCTGGTGCTCCTGGGTTTTTTCAGCATCCTCGGAATCATCCACTACATCGACCCCTACCCCTTGAAGAACTGGCTCTGCCTGAGGATCGCGCTGCAGAAGATCGGTCTTTCCGGCCTGTTCGTCTTCGTGCTCTGCGTGGCCACCATGCCGCTGGCCGCACCCCTGAGCCTGCTCATCATGGCAGGGTCCTCAGCCTATGGGGCACCCCTGGGGATCGTGCTCTCCTACGTGGGGTGCATCCTGAACGCGAACCTGGTCTATTTCCTGGTCAGGGGCCTGCATCTGGAAGATTCCTGGGGAGGCTCGAGGAGGTCCCTGCGGGTGAGGAACGCCATCAGGAAGAACGGGTACGTCCTGGTGCTCGTCTTTCAGCTGATCACCATCATCCCCTTCATGGTGATCAACTCCGCCGCCGCAGCCACGGGTGTACGGTGGCGTGATTTCATGAAGGCCACCGCCTTCGGCATCATCCCGAGCATCGTGGTGTTCTCCTATATCGGGGAGGCAATGCTGGAAGCGGTCTTCTCACCCAGGTTCTACTTTGCACTGGTCTTCTGCGCAACCATGGTGATCACCACCGCTGCGTTCAGAAAAAAGAACGCCCAGCTGAAGGGAAAAAGCCTGTCTCAGGTGGAGTAGGAACTCCTCCACACAGAAGTCCCCGCACAGGTCCATGATGCCCCTGGTCCCTGCACCGGCTCCGGGTCCGAAGACCCGCTGGGCGAGAACCCGGTCCACCCTCAGCGGCAGCACGCCCTGCACGAGCATGAACCGCCCCGTGCGTGCCAGGGCGAGCCCGAGTATCTTGGAGCCCGATGCCACGAGCTCCTGGGGCGAGGGCCTCTCGAAGCAGACCGGAGAGAAGGCATGGTCCCCTCCGGAGGTGACGGTCTCCACCCCGCTCTGCCCGAGCGCGGAGGCGAACAGAGCGGACACGGTCCGTGAACATTCGGGGATGCTCGAGGGGATGGCGCCGTCCAGCGGCGCACAGAGGCTGAAGGTGATGTCGTCCCCGTGCAGGACCGCCCCGCCACCCGTTGGCCTGCGCAGTACCGGGAGGACCGTCTCCCTGTCGAAGAAGGAAAAGGATTTCTGGTGGTGGCCGATGGTAACGGCGGGCTCGGACCAGTTGTAGATGCGCAGTGCCCCGTTCAGGATTCCTCTTTGTACGGCATGGAACAGATCCAGGTCTTTTCTCATGGTGAGGCCGGCAGGACACCGTGCCTCGCGGAGGAACAGCCAGTCCCTCACAGCTCCTCGATGATGAAGAGCTGGTCTCCGTATCCCACCCGTTCGCCGTCCTGCTTGAGGATGGCTGCAACCACTCCGTCCACGTGTGACTCGATCTCGTTCATGAGCTTCATGGCCTCGATGACGCACAGCACCTGGTTCTTGGTGACACGGTCGCCCACCTTGACGAAGGGCGGCGTTTCCGGAGAGGGCGAGCGGTAGAAGGTCCCCACCAGGGGGGAGGTCACGGTGACCGTGTGCTTCTCCTTCACGCTCACCCGGACACGGTCATTTTCCACGGCACCCCTGGGGGCGGGCTCGTAGCCGCCCTGTCTCCTCACGATGTGGATGCGCTCGGGGGTCCACTCGATCTCCACCACGTCGGTGTCCTTGATGAGCTCGATGAGGTCGCGCACGGTCTTGATGTTCATCAGCCAACCCGCTCGATGTAGTCGCCGGTCCTGGTATCCACCTTCACGATCTCGCCCACGCTGATGAACAGGGGGACCTGGATGGTGACCCCGGTCTCCAGCCTGGCCGGCTTTGAACCGCCCGAGGCGGTGTTCCCCTTGAGCCCGGGGTCGGTCTCCACCACCTCGAGTTCCATGAACATGGGGAGCTCCACGCCGATGGCGGACCCGTTGTGCAGCAGGACCTCCACCTCCACGTTCTCCTTCAGGTAGCCCAGGGCGTCTCCCATCTGGTCCTCGGTGAGCGTCATCTGCTCGTAGGTCTGGGTATCCATGAAGCAGTACCCGGACTCGTCCTGGTAGAGGTACGACATGCGCCTCTCCTCAAGGTCGGGTACGTCCACCTTCTCACCGGAGCGGAAGGTGATGTCGTTCACCCTGCCGGTGATCAGGCTCTTGATCTTGGTACGGACAAAGGCGCCGCCCTTGCCCGGTTTCACGTGCTGGAAGTCGACGATGGTGAACGGCTCGCCATCGATCTCGATCTTCAGGTTCTTCCTGAACTGCGCTGTTGAGTACTGCATGAGACCTCACCTCTGGCTGATGATTCTGATGGTTTCCTTAGCAATATTTGTGAGGCGGTTGCAAGAATTATCTGTCACCACCACCATGTCCTCCAGCCTGATGCCGTACTTCCCCGGGAGGTACACCCCGGGCTCGATGGTGATGACCATGCCCTCCTCCAGGACGTCCTCGGACAGCGGGGAGACCGTGGGCGCCTCGTGCACCTCCATGCCCACGCCGTGTCCCAGGCCGTGGCCGAAGTACGACGCCAGGCCTGCCGCGGCGAGGTGGTCGCGGGCGATCCTGTCCACCTCGGAGGCCTTCACCCCGGGGGCAACGGCCATGATGGCCTTTTCCTGCGCCTGCTGCACGGCACGGTACGCCTGGGGAAACCCGTTCTCCATGGCCCCGGTGAGGAGGGTGACGGTCTGGTCCGAGCAGTACCCGTCCAGGATGCAGCCGAAATCGATGATCACTGCCTCGCCCTCGCCGATCACGCGCCTCGAGGCGGCGCCGTGGGGCATGGCGGAACGGGGTCCCGAGGCCACGATGAGCTCGAAGGACGCCGCAGCGGCACCCCTGGTCCTCATCTCCCACTCCAGGTCCAGGGCCACGTCCTGCTCGCTGCGGCCCACGATACCCCTGGCCAGAACGGCCTCAAGGGCCTGCTCGGACACGAGGGCGGCCTGGCGCATGAGGGCGTGCTCGTTTTCGTCCTTGATGGAGCGGAGGTTCCTGAGCTGGTTGCCCAGGGGCGTCATCTCGATGCCCCGGTAGATGTCCTTCATCCTGATGAAGCTGTCAAGGTCAAGGATGTTGGACTCCAGCCCCAGGGTCCTGATGCCGGTCTCCTGGAGCACCACGTGTATGTCCTCCCAGCGCTTTCGTATCTCGCGGACCTCGCAGGTGCTTTCCTGGCCGGCCTGGAGGGTGTTCCGCGAGTCCACGAAGAGGAAGGACCTGTCCTCGGTGAACAGGTACACGGCGTCCGAGCCTGTGTACCCGCTCAGGTAGGTGATGCTGGGCCGGGACAGCAGAAGGATCGCGTCCAACCCCTTGAGATAGGCGCGGGCCCTACTGAGCCTTCTTT
>CAZNGL010000065.1:0-15273 GCA_964572405.1 uncultured Bacteriovoracaceae bacterium | reverse complement strand
TGGATCTTCGACAGCCCGGACGTGCCCGGCGAGACCTTCCGGCAGTTCGTGAAGGACTGCTACCAGAAGAACCTCCTCATCCAGAGCAGGCTCGTGGTGGGGGGGAAGCGCGTGGATCTGAAGAACCTCACCATGCCGCTGCTCAACATCTACGGCCAGTTCGACCACCTGGTGCCGCCCGGCGCCGCGGACAGGCTCACCGGGGCCGTGGGGAGCACGGACACCGAGGACGTGTGCCTGGACACCGGTCACATCGGCATCTACGTGAGCTCCAAGACCCAGCGGGAGTTCACCCCCAAGATCATCCAGTGGCTCACCGAGCGCGAAAAGCCGCGCACCCAGGCCAGGGAGAAGAAACCGTCAGCCCGCAAGGCCTCCGCCAGTACGAGGAAACCCTCCTGGACAGCCAGGACGAAGAATATGAAGCCTTCAAAGGAGAGAGCCAATGCCTGAGAGAAGCGACTATTTCAAGACGTTCTGCGCGGTGAGCAGGGCCTTCGGCACCACGCTGAAAAAGGAGAGGGTGCTTGACCTCATCGTTCAGAGCGCCATCGACACCATGGAGGCCAAAGCCGCCTGCCTCTTCTTCGAAGACGAGCAGGGGGCCAGTGACATCTTCGTCCCCATCGCCCAGAAGGGCCTGTCCAAGAGCTACCTCCACGCCGAGCCCAAAGAGGCCAAGCGGGCGGCCCAGGAGATCATGAAGAAGGGCTACATAGCCATCCACGACGCCACCACGGATCCCAGGGTCTCCACCCACGAGATCAAGAAGAAGGAGGGCATCGCCTCCATCCTGGTGGTTCCGGTTCTGGTCAAGGAGCGGGTCAAGGGCGTGCTCACCCTGTACACAGCCAAGCCCCGGATGTTCTCCGACGAGGAGATCCAGTTCCTCACGGCCCTGGCCGAGCAGGGCGGCCTGGCCATCGAGCGGTCGCGCCTCGTCATGCAGATCACGCGCAACATCCGCATCTTCACGAACATCGCCGAGGGCCTCAACGAGAGCCTGGACATCAAGGTGATCATGGAGCGCCTGTCCGTGGACATGGCCCGCGCCATGGGCGTCAAGGCGGTGTCCGTGCGGCTCGTGGACAAGGAGAAGCAGGTCCTGGAGCTCGTGGCCAGCCATGGCCTGAGCAAGAAATACCTGAACAAGGGGCCGGTGCGCATCGAGAAGAGCGTCACCGAGGCGCTGGCTGGGAAGACCGTGGTCATCAGGGACGCCACCTCCAACAGGGAGGTGCAGTACCGGGACGAGAAGAAGGACGAGGGCATCGCCTCCATCCTCACCGTGCCCATCAAGATCAAGGACGAGGTCATCGGCGTCATGCGCTACTATTCCGAGAAGGAGCGCGACTTCACCGAGGGCGAGGTAATGCTGGCCGAGGCCGTGGCGAGCCTGGGCGGGCTGGCCATCCACAACGCCTCCATGTACCTCATGCTGAAGCAGGACATGCAGTGCCTCAAGGAGGACATCTGGAGCCACCGTTCGTGGTTCTAGGGGAGGGGACCCATGCTGGGCAGATCCATGAATGAACTGAAGATCGGCGACTTTGCGGAATTTTCGAAGACCGTGTCCGAGACGGACATCTACCTCTTTGCCGGCATCGTGGGCGACTTCAACCCGGCCCACCTGAACGAGGCCTATGCAAAGAACACCTTCTTCAAGACCCGCATCGCCCATGGCATGCTCGCCGCGGGCTTCGTGTCTGCGGTCATCGGCATGCAGCTGCCCGGACCCGGGTCGATCTACATCAGCCAGGAGCTGAAGTTCCTGGCCCCGGTCCGCATCGGCGACACCGTGACCGCCCACGTGGAGGTCTCCGAGATGAACGTGGAGAAGAACCGGGTGAGGCTCAAGACGTGGTGCGTGAACCAGGACGGCGTGAAGATCCTGGAGGGCGACGCCGTGGCGAGCCCGCCGAAGAAATAGCTGGCCCTGCAGCATCGCTGCATCAACGCATCAGGGGAGGTTCCTGCGGGATTCCATGAGGTACTGATCGATCAAGCCCTGTTCCTTCAACTGGACAAGCTTTGCATTGAAGACAGCGAGCCGGCCCCTGTTCTCCGGAACCTTCCTGGAAAGAAGGAGGCACAAGGAATCAGAGCGCACTGGCCTTTGATGATAGACTATGCGTGCCTGATCCTCCGGGGAGAAATGCTTCCGTATCATGTTCATCCCGACATCCCGGTCGATGGGAAAGATATCGATCCGACCATGGAGAAGCTTCCTCAGGTTCATCTCGTCGGTGGGCACCCTTTCAACCTTGATCAGGCCCCGCTTTTCCGCGTTCTGGAATGATTCGCCGTAATCATAGTCCGTCGTGGCGCCGATGAGGAGGCCCCGGAGGTCTTCGACGGCCTGCCAGTCAAAGGGCTTGTCCCTCAGGTGAAAGAACACATAGGTGCTCATGATGACCGGTTCGCTGACAAAGAACTTCAGCCTGCGCTCCGAGTTGGAGAACCATACCAGGGTTCCGTCCCATGTTCCGTTCTGGGCAAGCATCATGGATCGGGGCCAGGGAAAGAACCCGTACACGACCTTGATGCCCCCGCGCGCGAACGCCTCGGTCACGATGCGTGATGCCACCCCGTAATGCTGGAGATCCTTCCCGAGGTAGGGAGGCCACTCCCCGTTGGCGAGGCGCACCGTATCCTGGGTATGCACGGCCGGAGCCAGACAGAGGACGGACAGGGCGAGGGCGACGATGCGCCTCATGTAGCCAAAGACCCTTTCCCGGAACCGGCGCGGCATGAAGTCATCCCTCCGAGACCCTGTCGTACGTTCAGCCGATCTTCCGCAAGCACCACCTGTATACCTGACCTGTTCATCGGGATGCAAAAGAGGAGAACCTCCATGAAACTTCCGCCCCGTCAGGTCCGGCTTCCATCATGCTCACTGTCTAACATTTATATTCCGCATCCCGAAATAGTCAAGGGATCGGAGCTCTTTGACGAGGACGAGGAGCGGCATGGGTCGAGAACATCCTGACGACGAACTTGAAAGCGGCAGGGACAGTCTTCACTTCACCGCCTTGGCGCCTCTCTGGCCGTTTTTTTTCGCCGCACCGACAGGTTCGGGCTTCGCCTTTTTCGGCTTTCCCGCGGTTTCCGAAGCCTCCGCCTCTGGCCGTTTATCGAAGGCCGCGGTCATGCCCTTCATGAAGTCCTGGTACTGCCGGGCCTGCTCGTCGATGAGCTCCTGGAAGTCCTTGATCCCCCCGGCAGGGACCGCTGCCTTGTCGTCGAGGAGCGCGCGCAGACGCCTGACCGCATCCTCCAGCTCTGATACACGTCTCTTGAGCTCCTGGTTTTCCCGCGTCACCGCGACGTGGTCCTTCCTCGGCACCAGGTCCATCATGGCGATGAGCTCTCCATAGGAGTCCCTGAATTCGCCGAGCGCCTTCTGCCAGAATGCGAGGTAGTCAGGGACCTGATCGCTGCCGGGCTCGATCCCGTACATCCTGCAGAACATGCCCGAGACGTCCTTGAAGTCCTTCACATTGCCGGAGAACCACTTCATGATCTCTTCGAGCTGCTGCTGGCCCCTGGCCGCCTGCAGCATCATGGTGCCCCAGAATTCGAGGAGCTGCTTATCCATTTTTCTTCCCCCTTCCGACCTCGGCATCGAGGTCGAGCTGGAACCGCACCGGGCCGCGCATGCCGTTCGGCAGCTTCTTGTGGATGGCATACTCGCTGTCAGGCTGGGACCAGGTGGTGGCGATGGCGCCGTGTCCCTTGGGGAACACGGTCACCTCGGCGTCCACGAAGTCCAGCGGCGCCAGGGCCGATTCCTTGTCCACCAGGTCGTCGCTCTGCGCGTAGCAGATGAGGAATCTGATCCCCTTCTCCGTGATGCGCCTCAGGTTGAGCTTCCTCCCGAAGAGCTTCACGGGCATGGTCCCGTCGGGTGCGATGGGGACGGTGTACGAGTCGAAGCTCATCTTCGTGATGGCCTCGGGGATGTCCTTGCGGTCGTAGATGAGCCAGTGGTTCAGCGCCGCGGCGGTCCGGGTGATCTTCACGTCCTCGCCCGTCGGGTCGTCGAACATCATGAGGTCGCGGTAGAGCGTGTAGATGGGGGCCTCCTTCTCCATGCTCTTGAGCTTGTACACCCAGCTCATGACCTTGCCGTCCACCACGCCGTTGCCATTCGGCAGTTCCTTCACCGCGTAGCCCAGGTCACGGAAACGCGCCGGCAGGTGCTCCAGGTACTCGATGAGCGCCTTGCTCCGGGTGCCGTCCATGGGTGCCACGCAGGTGAGAAGCGCATCCACCAGGCCGTCGAGCTCGCCTGACAGGATGTCCAGCAATGCCACGAACCCTCCCTGGCAGAAGCCGTTCAGCGTGACGGGAAGACCGTGCTTCTCCCTGATGACCTCGCAGAAATACCTCGTGTCCAGGGCGTCGTCCTCGCCGGTCATGGTCTGGACCGCGGGTGTCGCGTCGATGTCCTTGAGCACGCGTATGTAGGTTGGGATGCCCTGGTCGGCATAGGCATGGACATAGCTCTTTCCGTCAGCGGGCAGGAAGCCCAGGATGTTCTCGCCCAGCACGTAGGGCGGGATGATGAGGATGGGCTTGCGCTTCTGGCTTACCTTGACGCCTTTGCGCGGGAGCACCCGGTACACCGTGAACCGGTCGGTCTCGGCGAGCTGGTCGTACCCGTCCTGCTCGAAGTGGAAGCCGTAGTCCTTCCCGATGTCGTCGATGGCCTTGGGGTACTCGTAGACAACCTTTTCCAGCAACCTCGCCTGGCGCTCCACAAAGCCCTGCAGGTCTTCCCCCTCGCGCTCGAACACGGTGTTGAGCCATGCGGAAAAGGCCCGTGAGAGCTCGTTCAGGTGGAAGTCGCCCATGACTCTCAGGCTGCTGCTCAAGCCCTTCTGGGCCACCTGGATGTTGAACAGGAGGAGTTCCAGGTAGTCCCGCATGTTCTCCTCGGGGGTATGGCGAAGGAGCTTGTCCCGCTCGGTGGCGGAAAACGAGTTCAGGGCGATCCAGAAGGGGGTCATGAATTCATTGATGTACCTGAACACCCCGTTGAAGTAGATCTCGCTGGCCTTGATCTTCTCCCGGGAAGCGCCCGCAAAGGTCAGGCTCATGCCCATGAGCCGCTCAAGGCCTTTGAGAATCGATCCGTACTGCTCGAAGCCGACGTCGATGGTGTCCTTCATGTCGTCCATACACCCCCCCACGGATCTCTGACGGGTTTTGTGTTGCGCTACTGCTGCTTTGCCTTTGCCTGGGGCTTGTCGGCGGTGGAGAAGTAGTCCTCCAGGCGCCTGAAGTTCTCGTCCATCGAGTGCTTGAACTCCTCGCGGCCCTTCTTGTAGGTGGAAACCCAGTCGCCCACAACCTTCCGGAGATCCTGGGGCAGCCAGGTGGCCTGGCTGAGGAAGGTGTTCATCATCTTCTCGGTCTGGTCCTGCAGCATCACGATGGCGTTGTAGCTGTTGGTGAAGGTGCTCTTGTGGAAGTCGATCACCTGCTTCACAATCTGTTTCTGGTCCATGGCGTGTTCTCCCTTTCTTGCTCTCTGCTCTGTTTCTTTCGGCCCGCTTGAGGTCACGAACCCTGGCCGAACTTGCTGAAAAAGTCTTCGACCTTCTTGTAGCCCTCGTCCATGGCCTTCTTGTAGTCGTCGCGCCCCTTGCGGTACACGCCGGTCCACTGGTCCAGGACCTTCCTGGCGTCGTCGTTCATCCAGGGCGCCTGGTCCATGAAGGTCTTCATGAGCTTCTCCGCCTGCTCCTGGAGCATGACCATGGTGGAAAAGCTGTTGTCAAAGGTCGTCTTGTAGAACTGGATAACCTGCTTTGCCATATCCTTCGGGTAGTTCATGGTTCGTACCTCCTCTGTGCATTCTTTCCCGGGATGAGCCGGGTCTCACTTCCCGATGTACTCCTCAACCTTCTTGTAGCCGTCGTCCACCAGCTTCTTCAGGTCCTCGCGGCCCTTCTTGTAGGTGCCCACCAGGTTGGCGAAGGCCTTTCTGCCCTCTGCGGGCAGCCACGGCGCTTGGTCCACGAAGGCGTTCACCATCTTCTCCATCTGATCCTGCAGGCTCACGAGCATGTTGAAGCCGTTCTCGAAGGAAGTCTTCTGCAGGTTCACCATCTGTTTCACGAGCTCCTTGTTTTCCATAGCATCCTCCATGGGTCTGATCTTTGTGAATATCCCTATAATAGCACCTCCCAGGCCGTTGTCAAGGGCAATTGTTGCAATGCAGCATATTTTAATCAACCACCACCATGCCCATAGACCAGCTATGAATATTCATAACAAAATGTTTATTCTTATTTATTTATTCTTTGCCGCCATCCTGGGGCATGCGTCTGGATACGATGTTTATTGCAATGTAGCGATTTCTGTGCTACAGCGTCCCCTCGAGGGGGGTATCGACATGGGCGAGACCGTAATCCTGAAGAAGTATGCGAGCAGAAGGCTCTACAACCCCGAGAACAGCTCGTACGTCACCCTGAACCAGGTGTCCGACATCATCCGTGCGGGCAATGACGTACAGGTCCTCGACGCCAAGACGGGCGAGGACGTCACGGCCTTCATCCTCACCCAGATCGTCCTGGAGGAGGCCCGGAACAAGAACGCCCTGCTGCCCGCCCCGCTGCTGCACCTCATCATCCGCTCCGGCGGCACCGTGCTCCAGGAGTTCTTCGAAAAGCACCTGTCCGATGCCATCAACTCCTACCTGCAGCTCAAGCAGACCTTTGACGAGCAGTTCCGCAGATGGCTGAACATGGGCATGAACTACTCTGACCTCACCCGCACCGCCATGAAGGGCATGCCGTTTGCGGACATCTTCTCGCCCAGGGAGCCCGCCGGACCCCAGAAGGCCTCAAAAAAGAAAAAGGGCGGATGACCCTCCAACCGCCCTTCTGTCACGGCCGTCTCCTGCTTGAAATCGCCTAGCCTGCCCTCTTCCGGGAGCCCGGATCCGTCTTCCTCCGCGACTGGGTCCCATAGGTGAGCGACCCTGCAAGCCCCGCCTTCTCCAGGGTGAACCGCAGGGCCTGCGGCCAGTGGTCCTTGAGCGCGGCGCGACCCATGAACACCGATATGTGGCCCGCCCCCTCAACCACGGTCTGGAAGACATGCTCCGGGGGCGTCCGTATGTACGAGCTCATGTTGAAGAGCTGGGGCACCAGGGTGATGTCGTCCTTCTCACCCGCCAGCATGGCCACCGGGCAGGAGATGACGCCAAGGTCCACCTGCCTCTTTAGGACCCTGAGCGTGCCCTCGATGAGCATGTTCTTCTTGAAGAGCTTTTCCACCGCCTGAAGGTACCACCTGCCCGAGATGTTCTGGGTGTACTCGTACCAGGTCTGGAACTGCTTGGACCGTTCCAGGAACCTGTCGTCCCGCACGTTCACCCACAGGTTGATGAAGTCGCTCACGAACCGCTCGTAGGGGTTCATGATCTTCCACCCCATGAGCATGAGGTCGCCCAGCATGTTCCCCAGGCCCATGGTGACCAGCCACCGGTAGAAGTCCAGCGGCATGGTCTGCACCACGTCCTGGAGCTTGCCGCCGCCGGCGGTGAAGTCGATGGGCGCAGCCGCCAGCATGAGGGCCTTCACGTCCTTCGGATAGAGCGCCGCATAGATGCTGCAGAGCCACCCACCCTGGCAGAGCCCCACGAAGATCACCGGCTCGCCCGCGTCGTGCACGGCCAGCCTCAGCTGCAGGACCAGGTCGTCCATGGTCTCGTGCTGGCGGGTCGGGGTGCTGGGCTTCCACTCCAGGACATAGACCGGCAGCGCGGTCTCCTGCAGGCAGGTCTGGACCAGACTCTGGCCCGGGGCATAGTCCGCGATGCTCGAGTGGTGACCTGCCTGGGGCGGAACGATGAGCAGCGGGACCCCGGTGCGCCCCTCGTCGAACCTCCGCAGGATCACCGCCCTGTCTTCATGGACGATGCGGTTCCGGGTGATGAATTCGGGTGTGCGGCGGTAGGTCGCAGCCTCCATGAACCTGGCCAGATCCAGGCACGGGTCAAGAATCGGGTTGGGCATTGTCTTCCTCCATTCTTGTTGGCACTTTTCCTGTAAGGCCAAGGATCAGGGATATCAATGGCTCCATTCAATTTTTTGTTGCAATGCAAAAAGATCGCTTCCGCATGACCGGACAGGGAATACCATTTCACCGTTCGCATCGGCATGGAGCGAAACCCCATGAGAGGAGTCAGCGCCCTCAGTCGACAAAAGCCCGATCATCGATCCCCGCTGCTCTGCATTCCGTACATCCGGAACCAGGGACCTTGGCCGGGCAGGGGACAGCGATGCTTGATCTTTTTCCCGTATGCCGGTACACTGGATGCCTTCAATGCATATCCCCTCAGAGGAGGTTTTCCATGGCCGCAGTGAAGATTATGCCGTGTCTCGACATGAAGGAAGGCAGGGTCGTCAAAGGCGTGCATTTCGTGGACATCCGCGATGCGGGCGACCCGGTGGAGCATGCCCGGTTCTACCAGAACGAGGGCGCGGACGAGCTCGCCATGCTGGACATCGCTGCGACGCAGGAAAACCGCACCACCAGGCTGGAATGGGTGAAGAGGGTCTCCTCGGTCATCGACATACCGCTCACCGTGGGCGGCGGCATCGGCTCGCTGGCCGACATCGAGGCGGTGCTGGGGGCAGGCGCGGACAAGGTCTCCATGAACTCCGCCGCGGTGAGGAATCCGGAGCTCGTGCGCGAGGCCGCCAGGGCCTTCGGTTCACAGAGGGTCACCGTGGCCATCGATGCCCGCAGGAACGAGGCCATGGAATCGGGCTTCGAACTCGTGGTGTCGGGGGGCAACATCCCGGTGGCCAAAGACGCGGTGGCCTGGGCCCGCCAGTGTGAAGAGCTGGGCGCCGGGGTCCTGCTGCCCACGAGCATGGACGGCGACGGGACGCTCAAGGGCTACGACATACCCTTCACCAGGGCCATCGCGGATGCGGTGAAGCTCCCTGTGGTGGCGTCCGGCGGCGCGGGAACTCTGGAAGACTTCGAGAAGGCCGTAAAGGAAGGCCACGCGAGTATCGTGCTCGCCGCCTCGGTCTTTCACTTCCGGACCTTCAGCATCGCCCAGGTGAAGGAGTTCCTGCGCTCCAGGGGCATCGAGGTTGCACCCTGAGACTGGCTGCTCACTGTCCGTGACTGACCGGGGGTTTCAGGGCATCCGGGGCATTCCCGGAACCGGCGAGGGGACATGAAGAAGATCCGCACAGCCATAATCGTTCTTGTCTGCCTGCTGGTCGTTTTCACGATCACCGGGTTTTTCGTCCTGCCCCCGGTCCTCGTCTCGGTGGCATCCAAGAACCTCTCCCAGGCGCTCGAGCGGCAGGTGACCATCCAGAAGATCAGGGTCAACCCCTATACCCTGGTCGTCGAGGTCCAGGGGCTTTCCATCAGGGACCAGGAACGGCCGCAGGCCTTCGTGTCCTTCGATTCGCTCGTGGTCAATGCCGAGTGGATATCCCTGTTCAAACGGGCCCCGGTGGTCAGGGAGGTGCGGCTCCACAGACCTTCGGTCAGGATCGTCCGCTTCGAGGACAACACCTACAATTTCTCCGACCTCATGCACAAGGATGCGAAGAAGGAAGAGACAGCGCCCCTGTCGTTCTCCGTGTCGAACATCCAGGTCACTGGCGGCACCGTGATCATGGATGACCGGCCGGTACACAAGATCCACACGGTCGAGGACATCTCTCTTTCCATCCCGTTCATCTCCAACATGCCCCACCTCACCGAGGTGTTCGTGCAGCCTGCCTTCCGGGCAGTGATCAACAAGACCCCCATCGTTCTCCAGGGAAGGTCGAAGCCCTTTTCCGAATCCCTCGAGAGCACGCTCTCCCTTGACCTGAAGAACATCGACATCCCCGAGTATCTCGCCTACGCGCCCGTGAAGTTCGGGTTTGCCCTCGAGTCGTGCCGGGCTGATCTGAACGTAACCGTCACCTTCCGGCAGTTCAAGGACAAGCGCAGACCCGAGTCCAGCACGACCGGCCGCGTGGTCTTCAGCAACCTGGTGGTGGCGGAGCTCAGCGGCGCAAGGCTCCTGTCCCTGCCTTCACTCACGGTCGATATCGCGCCCTCCAGGTTCCTGCGCAAAGAGGTCCATGTCCGGAAGATAGCGATCGACTCACCGGCTTTCTCCCTCAGCAGGGACAGGGAGGGTATGCTGAACCTGTCCCGGGCCCTGAAGCAGACCACGGCCACGGGGAAACCCTCGGAACAGCCCAAGGACACACCGCCATCGGACCATCTGGTGCTCACCATCGATGAGATAGCCCTCGAAAGGGGTGCCGTGTCCTATGTGGACAGCTCGGGCAGCTCGCCCGTGAAGATTGTGGCCGCAGACCTGTCCGTGAGGGCGAACCGCATCACCACGGCAGGCAACGGCGGCGGCACGGTGGAAGCGTCCTGTACGATCAACGGTACCGGCAGGCTCTCCCTCGATTCCTCGTTCACGCTGAAGCCCCTGACCGCGGATACGACCTTCGGCATCGACGGCCTGCAGCCCGCATGGGTCCAACCCTATGTCATGGAAAGGGTGCCGATCCTCATCAGGCGGGGAACGCTCGCGGCCAAGGGTCTCATGAAACTGGCCAGGAAGGAGGGCCAGCCCTTCGACCTGAATTTCTCCGGCGACGTCCGCCTCATGGACTTCGCGTCCGTGGACAGGGCAAAGGCCGAGGACCTCGTCTCGTGGAAGGAACTGTCCATCACGGGCATCGACTTCAACCTGAACCCGCGCCGCCTGTCCGTTGCTGAGATCGCACTTGCAGGACCTTCGGGCGCCTACATCATCAACCCGGACGGGTCCAGCAACGTCTCGACCTTGGCGGGGCGGAAAAAGACCGGTCCGAAGCCCGCCGAACCAGGCACGAAGAAAAAGGCGATGGAGCGCGTCGCCTTCGGCAGGGTGAGCGTGAAGAACGGCCGCTTCACCTTCATCGACCGCACGCTGACCCCGAAATACACCAGTTCGCTCACCGCCATAACCGGGACCATCACCGGCCTTTCCTCTGACGAGTTCAAGAAGGCCGTGGTCAATCTGCAGGCACGTCTCGACAACCAGGCACCCATCGCCGTCACCGGGTCCATCAACCCGCTGAAGGAAAACCTGTTCGTGGACCTGAAGGCAAGCCTGAAGAACATGGAACTGAGCCCCACCACTCCCTACTCGGGCAAGTATGCAGGTCTGGCCATCGAGAAGGGCAAGCTGTCCTTGAACCTGAACTACTCCATCGACAGAAAGCGGCTCGATGCGCGGAATGAAGTGCTCATCGACCAGCTCACCTTCGGGGAAGCCGTTCAGAGCGAGGAAGCCACCAAGCTCCCGGTGAGGCTCGCCGTGGCACTGCTCAGGGACAGCGCCGGCAGGATCGACCTTCACCTGCCCGTCACGGGCCGCACGGACGACCCGGAATTCCACGTGGGCAAGGTCGTCCTCAAGATGATCGTGAACATCCTGAAGAAGGCAGCCACCTCGCCCTTTGCCCTGCTGGAGGCCATGTACCCGGGCGCGACGGAACTGAGCCACATCGCTTTCGAGCCGGGCAGGTCCACGCTCACGGACGAGGCACGGAAAAAGCTGGCAGATCTCGCAAAGATCCTCACCGACAGGCCATCACTCACCCTCGAGATAACGGGGTTCGTGGACACATCGCTGGACAGGGAGGGCCTTGCCGACGCCATGTTCGAACGTAAGCTCAAGGCCCAGAAGGTCAAGGACCTGCTCAAGGCGGGGAAGCAGGCATCGTCTGTGGACGAAATTGCCCTGGAGCCAGCCGAATTCAGCGCCTACCTCGCCAAGGCCTACCGGGAGGAATCTTTCGAGAAGCCTTCGAACGCGCTCGGCATCCCCAGGACCCTGCCGGACGACGAGATGAAGCGGCTCATCATGGAGCATATCACGGTAACGGATGACGACCTCAAGGGCCTCGCCGCGGCCAGGTCGCAGCAGATCAGGGACGACCTCGCACATGCGGGGCGGGTTGACCCTGAACGGATCTTCCTGGTGGAGGCCGACCCTTTCAAGCCCGAACAGATGGACAAGGTGGCGAACTCCCGGGTGAGCCTCACCATCAAGTGAACACCGCCCCCGATTATATTCGAACGAGCGCTCTCTTTTTAATTGGCATTTAATCGCACTGCCGTGTATAATGGATGGACAGTGTCCGGCACTGGCCCTGATGTGCACTTCATTACTCTTATGAGAAAGAGGAGGCTATATGGCGTATGAAACCCTTCTTCTGGAAAAGCACGGTTATGTCACGGTGCTCACCCTGAACCGCCCGCCAACCAATTCGGTGAGCTATGCCATGCTCGGCGAGATCGACAAGGCCCTGGCCGAGGTGGCCGCCGACAGTCAAGCCCGCGTGCTGGTCATCACCGGGGCGGGCGAGAGGTGCTTCTCGGCGGGCATGGACGTGTCCGACGCCCTGGCCCACCCGGACGTGGGCGAGGTGGGAAGAGCCCTGTGGACCAAGGTGGACCTGTTCGACAAGCCCACCATCGCGGCCATCAACGGCCATGCCCTTGGCGGCGGGTGCGAGCTGTCGCTCGCCTGCCATTTCCGGTACATGGCGGACAACCCCAAGGCGGCCATCGGCTGCCCGGAGATCAACCTGGGCATCATCCCGGGATGGGGCGGTACCCAGCGCATGACCAGGCTCCTGGGCAGGACCAAGGCGCTGGACCTCATGCTCAACGCCAGGCGGTTGTCCCCGCAGGAGGCCTTGGCCATCGGTTTGGTGGAGGCCGTCTTCGCACCGGACCAACTCATGCCCAGGGTCATGGAGATCGCCTCGTCCCTGTCCGAACGGGCGCCGCTCTCGGCAAAGGCCATCGTGAACGCATCCACCGCGTTCCTGTACAAGGGGATCGAGGAGGGGCTCAAGGCGGAGGCTGCAGGGAGCAAGGTCTGCGCGGCATCCAAGGACGCCATTGAAGGGTTCACCGCATTCATGGAGAAGAGAAAACCCGCATTCAAGGGTGAATGATCCCATCGAGGAGGAAAGTATGGACGTGAAAAAGATCGCAGTCATCGGCGCCGGCGCCATGGGCAACGGCATCGCCCAGGTGGGCCTCATGGCGGGCTACACCGTGGCCATGCACGACGTGGAGCAGCGCTTCGTGGACCGGGGCGTGAACACCATCAAGGACAGCCTTGCAAAGTTCGTGGGCAAGGGCAAGATCACCTCCGAGCAGAACGACGACATGCTCAATCGGCTTTTGCCCACCACCGACCTCAAGGCCGCAGTGAAGGATGCGGACCTCATCATCGAGGCCGTGTTCGAGGACCTGGACCTCAAGAAGAAGATCTTCGCGGACCTGGATGCATCGGCCCCTGCGCACGCCATCCTGGCCAGCAACACCTCGTCCATGAGCATCACCGAGATCGCGTCCGCCACCAGGCGGCCGGGCCAGGTGGTGGGCATGCACTTCTTCAACCCCGCGGTCATGCTCAAGCTCGTGGAGGTCATCTATGCCAAGCAGTCCACGGACGATGCCATCAAGACCACCTATGACGTGGCCAAGAAGATGAACAAGGTCCCGGTCATCGTGAAGAAGGACACGCCGGGCTTCATCTACAATCGGGTGAACGCGCCCACCGCCCTGTTCCTCCAGATCCTCCTGGACAAGGGCAGCCCCACGCCGGCCCAGTTCGACGCGGCCTTCAAGGCGCTCATGCCCATGACGCCCTTCGAGCTCCTCGACTACGTGGGCCTGGACATTGTGCTCCACACCCAGGACTACTACTCCAAGACGCTCTCCAAGGACTACGCCCCGCGCAAGGCGCTGAAGGACATGGTGGCCGCCGGCACCCTGGGCAAGAAGACTGGCAAGGGCATCTATGACTGGTCCGCGGGCAGGCCCGCCATCGACACGTCGAACCCCACCACCGAGTACGACTTCACCCATATGGTGGCGCTCCAGGTGAACGAGGCCACCAAGTGCCTGGAAGAGGGCGTGACGAACGACCCCAAGGATATCGACCTGGCCATCGCCAACGGCGGCGGCGGCATGGGGCCCTTCACGCTGGCCCAGAGCATTGGCTACGACAAGCTCGTGGCCCGCTGCAACGAGCTGGCGGACAAGTTCGGCATCGAGACCTTCCGCCCCACCAAGACCATGCAGGAAGGCAAGATCAAGGTGTAGGCATCAGCAACGAGGCCTTCCATGACACCAATGCAGGGGCTGCCTTGGCAGGCAGCCCCTTATCCTTTCCCTCGGTTCCAACGATTTCTGGACTCCTCAAAATGATTCTGACATAGTACCCCACATTCCACCAAACCAGGGAGGCATTCCATGAAACGCTTCATCCTTTTGGGAACGCTGATCACACTTGTGCTCTTCACCACTGCTGTGTTCGCAGGCAATCCATCCAAGGCGGCAAAAGCCGATGCCAAGAAGGACACCCTGATCACGGAGCCCGCTGATGCAGAACAGGCTATTGAGAAGAAAAAGGGCATGAAGTCCCAGCCTGAAGATATCGTAAAAGAGAAGAAAGGCAAGGAGGCCGAGGGGAAGTCCAAACCCGAAGAGGCCGATGACAAGAAGGTCGATAAGGAAAATGATAATAAAGACAAGGATGTCTCCCGCAAGCCGGACCAGGACAAGCCGAAGAAGGAGACCGTGGTGGGATCCGTCATCTCCATCAACAACATGACCGGCGTGATCGTGGTCAAGGAGGAGAACAAAAAGACCGAGCGGACCATCGTGGTGAACCAGGACGATCTCAAGTCCCTGTCTGCGGGAGACAAAGTGAATATAGAGCTCGCACCCGGTTTGAACACCGCGGAGAAAGTCAGCATCATCGCCGAGGGCAAGGGCGGCAGCAAGGGCAAGAAGAAGCAGTAAAACCCATCAGGGAGCATGCGCAAGAAGAAGCCTGCCGAATCCGGCAGGCTTCTTCTTTTGACTGGCCGAAAGGAGCTTATTCCGATTCCATGGAGGTCTTCCAGACCTCCCAGACCTTTCCCACCAGGTCGGGCCCGGGTTTCAGCGTGAGCTTGCCCGGCTTCCACCCCGACGGCGTGGCCTCGGTGCCCTTGCTGCTGCGCACGTGCTGGAAGGCCTGGATCTGGCGGATGGTCTCGCCCACGTTCCTGCCCACCGGAGGGGTGAGCACCTCATAGGCCTGGATGACCCCGTCCGGGTCGATGAGGAAGCGGCCCCGCATCTCCACGCCCGCATCCGGGTCGTACACGCCGTACACGCTCCCCACACGGCCGCCGCCGTCGGAGAGCATGGCAAAGGGCACGC
>CAZNGL010000064.1:0-15303 GCA_964572405.1 uncultured Bacteriovoracaceae bacterium | reverse complement strand
GGTGCTGCGTGCTGGCCTCACGCACGCCGCCGGTGCAGGAGGTGATCGAAGACGGGATGAACGGCATCCTGTTCGACTTCTTCTCGCCTGCAGAGCTGGCCCACAAGGTGTGCAATGTCCTTGCGGACCAGGATGCAACCGCTCCCATCCGCGATGCTGCGCGCCGGACTATCCTGGAGCGCTACGACCTGAAGGACCTTCTGCCAAGGCAGGTGGCGTTCATATCCGATATGGCCGCAGGGAAGGGCATGTCGTGAAAACGCTACGCATCTTCACGGCCACTGCCCGCACCGTGGACGCACAAAAGATCCGAGATGCAGGGGTGTGCTTTGACGAACGCTTCAGCTTCCACTTCTACGACCTGGACTTCTGCCGCCAGTGCCATGGCAGGGGGCTCAGTTTGGGCACCTGGCCCATCGCAGTCACCCACGCCAGCGGCGGCGCCTTCGGGTCTCAGGAGTGGACCCAGGACAGAAATAGGTATCTCGGAAAGTGGTCAGGGGATATCTTGCAAAAGCCCGCTGTGAGGCCGGGAGAGAAGGGGAGACCGAGGAGGGAAGCATGTCGGAGCACATAAGGATGTTTTTGATCCGATGGAGTACACTGGCACCGTTTATTTCCTATGGACGCATCCTTTCGAGGTCCATCGGGAAGGCGGTCCTGTACTGTCTGACGACGTTCATTTTTCTCAACCTGATGATAGCCATGGGGGGTTGTGCGAACATGAAGGACAAGGATTCAATAAGCAATTTGAGCTTTTCCCATGACGGGAAGAAGGTGCTGTTTGACCGCTGCCGGGATAACTCCTGCCAGATACAGGTATACGATATGGAGAGCGGGGAGCTTGCAGCGTATCAGTCTCCTGCGGACGAGCAATGGACCATGGCGCGGCAGTCCTATGACGGGAAGCGGATCACCTTTTCGGTCATGCCCATCGTTGAAGGCCATGTTGATCTGTCAGGCATGCAGATAGCGGTCATGGACGTTGATGGGAAGAACTACAGGAAGGTGACGACAGGGGAAGGCGCCAAGCTCTATCCCGTCTTTTCACACTCCGGGAAGAAGATCCTCTATGCCTGCGCTGCCTTTATCCGCAAGGAAGGGAAGACGCCTGCCGCGCAGTACGATGCGTGGGAGGTGGACCTGGCAACCGGCCGGCAGACGCAGCTGACCTTTTTCAAGTATTTTTACATGAGCAACCTTTCCTATTTCCCGGACGACGAGCGGTTCGTCTATTACGGCGAGCTGCCGGAGGCCTTTCCGGGCGAAGACATCAACATCATGAAGTTAGAGGAAGCGATGAAGCAGGCGCAGATGAAGCACAAGGTGAACATCGGGGGCGTGATCATCATGAAGAAGGGTGATACCCTGCCGAAGGAGCATTATACGTTCGGGACAGGGTTCTTTGCCAGATCCCCTCTGCTCAGCAGGGACGGTTCCAAGCTGATTGTTGAGAAAAGTATGTCTGGGGGTAAGTTCTTCCTCTATTCGCCTGATGGAAATCACCGGCTTGTGGGTTCAGGAGGTTCTGTAGATTCTGCTGCTATGTCACCGGATGGGGAATTGTTGGCGCTGATATCCGTCAGTAGCACGATAAGCATTACTAAAGTACAGAATGCTAAGGTATATGAAATACTCTATCTGCCTTCTGTACCAAAAATTGACAAAAGTTGGGATAAAGCACGTCAAAAAAATGAAGGTTGGATAATATTCAAAATGATACCTGAAAAATCGTTACATATCCTTAATAACTAATATTTACAGAAGGGTATGATGGCTTTATTCAGTATAAGAATAAGGTGTCTGTTTGAAATAACATGTGAAGATAAATGATTATAAAGGAGGAATAATATGTCAATTGTAATGTGGACAGATCCTAATAACCCCCAAAATCGCTACCCAATCGGCACGGTTGGCTGGGAAGGCCCGAAGAGCATATGGTATTTCGAGCAGTATCCTGACTCGATAGTGCCAACATACGGTCTATGGGCTGGACCCGGGTATGCCGCGGGTGAACGTACTGCCCCTGGTGAGAGAGTAACATGGGCAGAACCTCCCTGCTATAATGCCTTGGGCGATCTGCTCAAGGATGACAGACACAGGGATGCGTGTTCCCCTGATGACCGGTTTTCCGTTGCACACCTTCGGGTTCGATCCGTTTCTTCTGACGGGTCATGTAGCCTCCTGTTCATTCAGTAGGACGATGGAGCGATAGTACAATCCGGCATTGTGGCAGTCAAAGCGAAAAACATGTTTATGCTTTCCCTTTACTGTCCTTCGCACGTGAGTCACTGATAGCTTTCCTGACACTCTTTCCCGTCGTGGCTCTGGATGCGAGCTTGGGATCGATTCTCTCCCAGAGGACCATCAACGTAGGCCCCCATGTCAAGGTCACGCACATACGCATCAAGAAGCGAACAGACAAAATCGCTGGTGGTCTTTCCATCGGCACTGGCTGCGCGGCTCACTTTTTCCTTCAGTTCTGAATTGATGCGGATAATCATTTGGCAGGACATGACGTCTTCTCCAAATTACTAATAAGTGCAAAATTAAGGTGCGTTAGAGACTGTCTTATAGAGCTACTTTTAGGCACATTGTTGGTCCGGCTTAAAATGAACTTCTTAGTAATACAGTATCTGCATTCGCTGCAGCTTTCAATGAAGAACAGGATCTCAGACAGATTGCGATCCCCGGCAGGATGCTGGACATCAACAACCCGTGTGTTCTCAGCCTCGCTCAGGGATGCACCCCTGAGAAAGAAGGCGGGCTGAATCCCCGGGCAGGGACACGAGTTGACAAACACGACCCCCCTCAAGCACCCCGCCTTGCCGCCGATACCTCATGTGTGGTACAGATACATCAGGAGATCCCCATGAAGTGCGTATACATGGACGAGCAGTGCTACGAGTTCCACGAGGACGACACCGAGGACAGGTGCTTCCTCTGCAGGCAGAACTCCCAGAAGCTCTTCACGGTGCGCCAGGTCTCCAGCATGAAGATGGTGCACATGTGCGGCGAGTGCATGGTGAACAACTGCGACGAGTTCCTCCTCGACAACACCCGGCCCTGGGAGGGCCGCAAAGGGAAGAGCGAGTAGCCTACAGCTCGTAGAGTCGCGGGAATTTCAGCAGGAAGGTCGTTCCTTCCCCCACCTTGGACGTAACCTCCACTGCGCCCGTGTGCGCGTCCATGATCTTCTTCACGAAGGTCAGCCCCAGCCCCGACCCCTTCTGCCGCTCCTCCTTGCCCTTGACCCGGAAGAAGGGCTCGAAGATGAAGGGCAGCTTGTCCGCGGGGATGCCCACGCCCGTGTCCTCGATCTTCACGTACACGTAGAAGTCGTCGTGGTCGATGCCCACGCTGATCCTGCCGCCCGGAGGGGTGTACTTGGTGGCGTTGCCGATGATGTTCGTGAACACCCGCAGCAGGCTCTCCTGGTCGCCCAGGATCTTGGGCGTGTCGGCCCGGCCCTTCGATTCGAGGGTGATCTCCCGGCGCTGGCACAACGGGCTGAGCTCCTCGATGCTCTGGTTCACGATCCCGGTCACCACCAGGGGGACCCGCGCCTCGGAGAAGGAGCCGTCCTCGATGCGGGAGAGGTCCAGCCAGTGGTCCACCAGGTCGTGGAGCGCCTGGAGGCGCTTCTCGCACCGGTCGATGATGTCGCGGGACGCCTCGGTCAGCTCCTTTTCGGCAATGACCTTGAGCGTCTCGAAGTACTGCATGATGGTCACCAGGGGCGAGCGCATCTCGTGGCTCACGAAGGTGATGAAGCTCCGCTCCATGCGCTCCTTCTCCTCCCTGAGGCGGTCGGCCTCGAGCTTGAGGGAGCGGTGCTCCAGGCCGCGCTTGGTCACGGCCCGGATCTGGTCCGGGGTGAAGGGCTTGGGCAGGTAGTCGTAGGCGCCCTTCTTCATGGCCTCCACGGCGGACACGATGGAGGCGTAGCCCGTGATCACGATGAGCACCATGCCGGGGAGCTCCTTGCTCAGGAGCTCGATGACATCCATGCCCGAGCAGCCGGGCATCTTCAGGTCTATGAAGGCGAGGTCCGGCTTCTTCGCCCGGGCCAGACCGATGCCCTCGTGACCGTCGGAGGTGCTCATCACCTGGTAACCCGATTTTTCCAGCGCCTGCCTGCATCCGTCAAGGATGGACTCCTCGTCGTCGATGATGAGGATCAGGGCAGGGCTTGACCCCCTGTCCTCCATGAGTTCACCTCAGGAGGCGGCCCAGGTGTTTGAGGAGTTCGTCCGCCTTGATGGGCTTGTGGAGCACCAGGTCCACCGTGGGGAGATCCTCGGGCGGCTCGAAGGACTGGTACGGCCCCTGCAGGTCCACGGCGCTCAGCATGATGAGCGGGATCTGCTTGCCCGTCTCCGATGTGCGCAGCCTGGACACCACGTTGAAGCCCTCGCTCCAGGTCTCCATCATCATGTCGATGATGGCGATGTCCGGGGACACTGACCTGGCCATGTCTATGCCGGACTTGCCGTCCTCGGCCAGGAAGACCTCGTACCCGCCCTTTTCCAGGATGAGCTTGGTTGCCATGAGGAAATCCTTGTCGTCATCGATCAAGAGCACCTTTTTCTTCGGATCCATGGTCAGTCCCTCCTTCAAGGATTTCTGTCACTGAAAAAGCAAGGAGGATGCCATCTTGCAACTACTTGACAACATTGTGATAAATGACGGCATTCTCTGCGGCGGCCCCGCGGTACGGGGAGAAACTCCCCACGGGTGAGGCGGATGTCCCCGAAGACGGGGAACCGGCTCAGTCGTCTCCCGTCTCCGCGGCCCTGATCCCGTAGCTCCTGATCTTGGTGCGCAGTGTCTTGCGGTCGATGCCCAGGAAGGCGGCGGTCTTGTTCATGTGGTAGTTGAAGTGCTTGAGCGCCTTCTCGATGTGCTCCTTCTCCACGTCCACCAGGCGCATCCTGCCCGAGAACGGGTCCACCACCGGCGCCTTGGCATGGGTGTCCTGGCCGTAGTACAGGATGTCCGACAGGGTCACCTCCTCGTGGTCGCACATGACGCACAGGCGCTCGATGGTGTTCTTCAGCTCGCGGACGTTGCCGGGCCAGGTGTAGGTCATCAGGGACTTGATTGCCTCCTGGGAGAAGCTCCTGGCCACGGATGCGTGCTTCTCGCGGTAGATCTCCAGGTAGTGCCGGGCGATCTCGATGATGTCCGGTCGGTGCTCTCGCAGCGGCCGGATGTGGATGGGCACCACGGAGATGCGGTAGAAGAGGTCCTCGCGGAAGCGTCCCGAGTCCACCTCGGCGCGCAGTTCCCGGTTGGTGGCCGTGATGAGGCGCACATCAACCTTCTCCGGCGTGGAGCTGCCCACCCGCGGAACCTCCTGCTCCTGGATGACGCGTAGGAGCTTGGCCTGGATCTCCAGGCTGATGTTCGAGATCTCGTCCAGGAAGAGCGTGCCCTTGTCGGCCACCTGGAAGCGACCCTCGCGGGTCTCGGTGGCCCCGGAGAAGGCGCCCTTGATGTGGCCGAAGAGCTCGCTCTCCATGAGGTTGTGCACGAGCGACGAACAGTCCACCGGGATGAAGGCCTTGCCCGCACGCCTGCTCATGTTGTGGATGGTGCGGGCCACCAGCTCCTTACCCGTGCCGCTCTCCCCGGTGATGAGCACCGAGGTGTCCGTCTGGGCGATGCGGCGGATGGTCTCCTTGAGCTCCTTCATGTAGTCGCTGGCGCCGATGAGCATGGCCAGCGAGTCGTGCTTCTGCTCGAAGACCGCCGGCTCCAGGCTTTCCTGGACCGCGTTCCTCAGCTCGGCGGCGGAAAAGGGCTTGGTGAGGAAGTTTGTGGCCCCGAGCCGCATGGCCTCCACGGCAAGCGGTATGGTGCCGTAGCCCGTGATGATGACTATCCGGGCGGGGATGTTCTGCTCCTTCTTGAGAATGCGCAGGATCTCCAGGCCCTCGATCTTGGGGAGCCGCACGTCCAGGAGGATGAGGTCGTACCGGTTGTTCATGGCGAGCTTCAGGCCGTGCTCCGCGTCTCCCGTGCCTGTCACGTCGTGGCCCATGCGGAGGAGGATCTGCTGGCAGCCGTCGCGGATGGACTCCTCGTCGTCGATGATCAGGGTGCGGCGGGTGAGTTTAGCCAATGCTGCATTCCTCCTGTGGATTGCCAGTACTCCCCGTCTCAGGGCCGTTCGACCGGGGCAGGGTGATGGTGAAGGTGGTGCCCGCGCCGGGCTCGCTCACCACGTCGATGAATCCGCCGTGCTTCTGGATGATGCCGTAGGTGATGGACAGACCCAGCCCGGTGCCCTGGCCGGGGTCCTTGGTGGTGAAGAAGGGCTCGAAGATGTGGGGCAGGTAGGCCTTGTCGATACCCTTGCCCGTGTCGCTGATGGCGATCTTCACCACCCCGGTACTGGAAAGCCTGCTGGTAATGGTGAGCGTGCCTCTGCCGCACATGGCGTCGGTGGCGTTGATGAACAGGTTCAGGAAGACCTCCTCCAGCCGCGACAGGTCTCCCATGACCGGCGGGAGATCGTCCGCAAGCTCGGTCTTCACCTCGATGCCGTGGAAGATGGACTGGTCCTTCACCAGGTTCAGCGAGGTGAGGATGACGTGGTTCACGTCGAGCGGGCTCATGTCGCCGGACGGCGTGCGGGCGAAGTCGAGGAGGCTCTGGACGATCTTCTTACAGCGTTCGGTCTGGTAAATGATCTTCTCCATGTTCTGGCGGGACGGGTCGGTGGGGTCCATCTCCTCCAGCACCAGGTTGCTGTACAGGAGGATGCCTCCCAGGGGATTGTTGATCTCGTGGGCAACTCCCGCTGCCATCTGGCCGAGGGACGCCAGCCGCTCCGTGACGGTGATGCGCTGGAAGGCCTTCTGGAGGCGCTCGTCCCGGTCCTTCAGGGACCTCGCCATGTTGTTGAAGGCCTCGTCCAGCATGTCGAAGCCCGAGGAGCGGCCGGGCGGGAGCTGGTAGCCGAGGTCGCCCGAGGCGATGGCCTCGGTGGCCTGGCTGAGGATCCTTATGCGGCGGATGATGCTCTGGCCGAGGCGGAAGGAGATGAAGAACGCGATGACCATGCCGATGGCCGTGACCACCAGGAAGATGAGGACGGCCTTGAGCATCATGTCACGGTACTTGGCCTCGAGGATGCCGGTGTAGAGCACGCCGATGATGTGGTTGTCTATGTCCCAGATGGGCGTGTAGGCACTGATGTACCAGTCGTTCACCACGAAGGCCCTGCCCACCCAGTCCCTGCCTTCGCGTACCACCTTGTCGTACACCTCCTTGGACACGATGGTGCCCACGGCCCGCTCGTTGCGGTCGGTCATGACGTTGGTGGAGATGCGGACCCCGTCGAGGAAGATGGTGGCGAACCCCATGTCGCGGCCACGGTAGCGCTCGTCGAGATAGACGGTCTGCTTGATGGTGTCCACGATGTCGTAGTCCCGGTTCAGGAGCACCCCGCCGACAAGTGCGCCCAGCAGCCTGCCGTTCCTGTCCACGATGGGGTATGCCGCCCTGAGCACCATGCCGTTGGTGAGGACCTTTTCCCTGATCTCCACGGACTTCTCCGTCTTGAGGATGGGGATCTTCACGCGGTCTGCCAGGTTCGGGTTCTGGGCAACGATGACGTCGTAGGGCATGACGATGGCCGACGACTTGGGCATGCGCTCGTTCAGACAGGTCCTCACCACCGAGTCCCACAGGATCACGTCGCCCTTGGCGTGCGGGTTCGCGGCCCGGTAAATGACCCTGCCGCTCGTGTCCACCAGGGTGAGCATGTCCAGGGCCATGTGCCCCGGCGCCAGGGCGGTGCCGCTGCGGATGATCACCCGCAGGTCCTCCAGGGTGGAGAGGTTGCCGGTGGTGATGGCCTCGTGGATGGGCGAGCGCAGCGCGATGAACTGGAGCTGGTACTCGAGGCGCTCCAGATTGTGCCGGTACACGAGCTTGGCCGTGTTGATGTCCTGCTGGACCTTGCGCTGCACCTCTGCCAGCGTGGACTTGTTGATCATGGTGATCCCCACCACCGAGGCCACGGCGGCGGTGAGGCACGTGGCGATGAGGAACCCGATGACAAGACGGCTCTGCAATTTCATGGCATCCGCATTCCCATGCCCGCGATGTGCGCTGGAGCATGCTCCTTCTCGCACACTATACCACCCCGGGGACGTGCGATCAACGGAACATGCCGGAAAGATACGTGGCTGTCAGGAAGGAATCAGGGTTTTTCACGGACCGGTCATGAAGAAGGATTTCCCGTCTTCTCGAGGGAAATCCTTCTTCATGACCGGAACAGACGCCCATGCCAGACCCATGGCCGCGGTCGGGCAGTTCAGTATCGGCCTCCCGCCTCAGCTCAGCAGCCTGTTGACCCTGGCAAGCAGCTCGGTGACGGGGACCGGTTTGGAGATGTAGTCGTCCGCCTGGAGGTACTCGCCGTCGGTTGCGGGCGAGAACTTGAAGCCGGTCTTCTCGGTCACCGCGGTGACCATGATGATGGGGATGAGCCGACAGGCATCGTCGTTCTTCAGGTCCGCGCACAGGTCGAAGCCGTCGGTGTGCTTCTCCATCATGACGTCCAGGATGATGAGGTCGGGGGCGTCGCCTTCGATGGCGGTTCTGCCGTCCTTAATGTTCAGGGCGTGACGTACCTGGAAGCCGTTGTTCTCCAGCACGATCTTCAGGGCCTCGCCGTAGTCCCTGTCGTCGTCGATGATGAGGATCTTCTTCTTCGCATCCGTCATGGTACAAACCTCCCCCTCGTCAGTATATGTGGTCCGCAATGGCCTTGACTACCTCGATGGTGCCGATGTGGACCGGGCAGTAGTCTGAGCACCTCCCGCACCCCACGCACCCGCACAAAGCGCCCTGGTTGTCGGTCTCGTTGTAGTAGAGGAGCTTGTGCTCGTGCCTCCGCTTCAGGCGCAGCGCCTGGCTGGCCCGGGGGTTGTGGCCCGAGGCCTCCCGGGTGAACCCGGCATAGAGGCAGGTGTCCCAGGCGCGGACGCGCTCGCCGTTGCCGTCTGAGGCCACGCGGTCGTACACGGTGAAGCAGGTGCAGGTGGGGCAGACATACACGCACCCGCCGCAGGTGATGCACTTCCTGCCCAGGTGCTCCCACACGGTCTCGTTGGCGCCGCCGGCCTTGAGGATCTCCATGGCGTCGGCCACCTCGGACACGATGGGGATGGAGTTCAACGCCATGTGCTTGACCCGGTTGAGGCGCTCTTCGGCGTCATCCACGTCGAATGCGCGGAACGGTGCCTCCGAGATGAGCTTCCTGCCGGCATCCGAGCCCGCCTCCACGAGGAAGTCGGTTCCCATGTCGAAGAGCTGGATGTCGAAGCCCTCCTTCGCGTAGGGGCCGCTGTGCACGGTGGTGCAGAAGCAGGTCTCGTTCTGGGGCCAGCTGCAGGCGTGCACCACGATGAGGGTGTCCTCGGCGTGGCAGCGGTGGTACACGTCGTCCATGTCCCGGCCGTAGAAGCTCCTGGCCTGGCGGATCCCCGTGTGGTCGCAGGCCCTGATGCCGAAGAGCATGGTCTTCTCGTGGCGTGCCGTATGGGTGAACCTGCCGTCTGTCACCTGGAAGATGGCCTCGCTCTGGGGGAGGTAGGAAGACTTGGGCGGCATGGGCGGCTTGCGATACTCCAGGGTGAAGGTCGCCCTGTCAAAGGTGTCGAAGATACAGTCCCCGTTTTGCTGCAGGCACGGAGCGAGCACGGTGTGGGTTTTCGACCACTGTTCCACCACGGCCGGAACGTCTTTTTTCGCTATGAGCTTCATGAGCACCTCCTGATCTTGACCGAACAACCCTTGAGTTCAGGGATCTCCGCCACCGGGTCGCAGGCGGAGGTGGTGAGCCTGTTCACCTGCGATTCCCTGAAGTGGAAGGTGGTGAAGAGCATCCGCCTGGGCACGCGGGTGGTCACCTCGGCCTTGACCCGCATGGTGCCCCTGCGGGACTCCACCTCCACGATGTCGTTGCTCCTGATGCCGAGCTTCTTGGCGTCCTCGGGATTGATCTCCAGAAGCGGTTCCGGAGCCTCGCGTTCCAGCAGGTCGACACGCCTGCTCATGGTGCCGGTGTGGTACTGGTAGTAAACCCGGCCCGTGGTCAGCGTGAAGTCGTACTCGTCGTCCGGTGTCTCCGCGGCGGGCTTGAACTCGCAGGGCAGGAAGCTCCCCTTGCCCTTGGTGAACTGATCCCGGTGAAGAAAGACCGTGCCCGGGTGCTCCTCGTTGGGGCAGGGCCACTGCAAACCGTAGCCTGATGCCAGGCGCTCGTAGGTGATGCCGCCGTAGGACGGGGTCAGCGCGTTGATCTCCCGCATGATGTCACCGGTGTCTGAGTAGTCTGCCTTCAGGCCGAGCCTCCTGCACAGGTCCTTGATGATCTCCCAGTCGGCCCTGGCCTGGCCAGGGGGGGAGGCGGCGAGCCGGGCCAGCTGCACGCGGCGCTCCGTGTTGGTATAGGTGCCCTGCTTCTCGGCGAAGGAGGCCGCGGGCAGGACCACGTCGGCGAGGGCAGCGGTTTCGGTGAGGAAGATGTCCTGCACCACCAGGAAATCCAGGTTGGAAAGGGCGTGCTCGACGTGGGTGAGGTCCGGGTCGCTCATGAGCGGGTTCTCCCCCATGATGTACAGGCCCTTCAGGGAACCCTGTTGGGCCCCGTTCATCATGCCCAGGATGGTGATGCCGGGCTTGGTGTTCAGCCCGCTCACGCCCCATGCATCCTCGAACTTCTTCACCGTTGCCGGGTCGTTCACCCGCTGGTACCCGGTGAACACCCCGGGCAGCCCTCCCATGTCGCAGGCGCCCTGCACGTTGTTCTGGCCACGCAGGGGGTTCACGCCGGTGGACGGCCTGCCCACGTGCCCCGTGAGCATGGACAGGTTGGCCAGCGACTTCACGTTGTCCGTGCCCGTGACGTGCTGGGTGATGCCCATGGCGTACACGATCATGGCCTTTTCCGCCTGGGCGTACATGACTGCCGCCCGGTACAGATCGGAGGAGCGGATGCCCGTGATCTGCTCGACCACCTTGGGCGTGTAGCGCGACACCAGCGCCTTGAGCTCTTCGAATCCCTCGGTGCGGGCCTGCACATAGGGGCGGTCGTAGAGGTCTTCCTGGATGATGATGTTCATGATCCCGTTGATGTAGGCCACGTCCGTGCCGAAGTTCTGCTTCAGGTGCATGGTTGCGAACTGGGCAAGGGGGATCTCCCTGGGATCGATGAGGATGAGCTTGGCGCCGCGCTCCACGGCGTTGATGATGCGCGAACCGATGAGGGGGTGCTGGGCGGTGGTGTTGGATCCGACAACGAGGAAGCAATCGGCCTCGTCGAACTCGTTGATGGAGTTCGTCATGGCGCCAGATCCGAAGGAAGCGGCCAGACCGGCCACGGTGGAGCTGTGTCAGAGCCGGGCGCAGTGGTCCACATTGTTGGACTTGAAGGCTGCCCGAGCCATCTTCATGAACAGGTAGTTCTCCTCGTTGCTTACCTTGGCCGAGCAGAGGAAGCCCAGGGCGTCCGGGCCCGAGACATCGCGGATCGTGGTGAGCCGTGAGGTCACCAGGTCGAGGGCCTCGTCCCAGGATGCCTCCACGAGCCCGCCGTTCTTCCTGACGAGCGGCGTGGTGAGACGCTCGGAGGAGTTGACGAACTCGTAGGAGTTCCACCCCTTGGCGCAGAGCATGCCCTTGTTCACCGGGTTGTCCGGGCTGGGCTCCACCCCGGTGACGCGACCGTCCTTGACGATGAGATAGAAGGAACACCCGCATCCGCAGAAGGGACATATGGTCAATATCCGTGCCATGGCTATATGGCCTCCTTTATGTGCTCAATCTCGTCCAGGGAAAAGACCGGGCCGTCGGTGCAGCAGTACCTGTTGCCGATGGCGCAGTGCCCGCACTTGCCCACGCCGCACTTCATCATGCGCTCCAGGGACATGTAGATGTGGTCCTTGGCGAACCCGAGCCTCAGGAGTCGTTCCACCACGAAGCGGTACATGACGGGCGGCCCGCACAGGACCGCACAGGTGTCGGACGGCGACAGGGTGGTGCGGTCGAAGAGCCCGGTGACAACGCCCACGTACTGCTTCCAGATGCCGTCGTCGTCCCGGTCAACGCTGTAGAGGTACTTGATGTCGTCCCGGTCGAAGAAGCTCAGGAGTTCGTACTTGAACAGGACATTGTCCGGGTTGTTGGTGCCGTACATGAGGATGAGTTCATCAAAATCCTTCCTCTTGTCTAAAACATACATAAGCAGGGAGCGCAGCGGCGCCAGGCCCAGCCCGCCCGCCACGAGGAGGAGCTTGTGGCCCTTGAGCCTGTTCACCGGGAACCCCCTGCCGTAAGGACCCCTGATGTGGAGCCTGGACCCCTTGCCCATCTCGAACAGCGCGTTCGTCAGCTTGCCGGCGCGGCGCACGCAGATCTCCAGGCTGTCGCAGCGTGTGGGAGGCGACGAGATGCTGATGGGGGCCTCGCCCTTGCCGAACACGGACACCTCGATGAACTGGCCCGGCTGGTGTCCGAACTCCTCCCAGGTGCTGCCGTCGTCCAGCTTGAGCTGGAACAGGCGGTGGTCGGCGATCTGGGGCAGGGTGCGCGTTATCGTGACAGGGCGCAGCTCGTAGATATTCTGCGCATGCTCACACATAAGGACCTCCTCCATGTCTGAAATGGACTGACGTGTGCCAGTTGTGAATACAGAGGCAAATTCGGTACCATGCTTGTAACATACAGAAAATAAGATGGATATGTATGTCGTCTCCTCCGCCAGGACTATCCGGTGGGGTGATGTTCCCCAAGGATGGGGAGGAATTACCCGGTCTGGCGGGAAAACGAACATGTGCCTCCTCCGTGCCGGACCGTACCCAATTGATTAAAATGATGACATTTTCATGCATTTATTGTAGGGTATACCATCGGCTGAGCCACAATCAGAACCGTGCAGTGGGGAGATATCCATTCAGGGGGTCAGAATGATTGCAGGTTTGGTGAGCAAGAGCACAGAAATATGACGAAGACAGACCTTATCGAACTTGTCGCCCGGAAAAAAAAGCTTTCCAGATCAGATGCAACTGACATGGTGAATGGCTTTCTGGAGGCGATCACCGCCGCCCTTGCGGGCGGTGAGAAGGTAATCCTGAAGGATTTCGTCACCTTTGATCCGGCCGAGATGGCCGATAAACCGGGTGCTCCCTCCAGGCCCGTTCAGAAAACCACAGACCGAGAGGGCCTCCGGGCAGGGACGGCCGCGTCATCCAGACACGCGAAAGGGAAGGCGGCGGGAAAGGAAAAGGAACAGAAGGTTCCCAAGGCCGCGAAGATCGACAAGGCAAAGGCGTCCAAGCAGGAAAAGGTCAAGGCCCTCGGTCCGGGGAAGGCACCGGAAGCACCCCGGGTCGTCAAGACAAAGACCGTCGATCGGAAGACCGCAGCAGGGGCGTCGAAGGCCCCCGCCCCGGCAAAGGCGTTGCAGGCGGCCAGGGCCGAGAAGGTCGAGGCCGTCAAGGGGGAGGAGGGAGACAGGCCCAGCCGGGTCGTGAATCTCAAGGCCGTGGCCCGGGAAAGGACGGAGAAACCATCCATGACCCCGGAAATTGAAGCGGTCCCCGGGGTGAAGGATGACAGAGTACCCAGGGCCGAGGTGAAGATTCAGCCTGTGAAGATGCAGCATGCCGTTTTCACCCTGGGTACGCGATACAAGTGTTACAAGTGCGGGACGAAGTTCTATGATCTGGGCAAGCCGCAGCCCATCTGCCCATCATGCGAGGCCAATCAGCACAGCGAGGAGGCAAAGGAGTCGTCCAAGCGGAAGAGGAGGCGAAGGCCGCACCTCATGACCAAGGCAGAACCCACCATCACCGCGCCGGAAGAAGAACAGGACCTCATCGAAGTGGTGGACGAGGTCGATGCCGAATACGTCCTGGATGTGGATGACATCGTGCTGGAAGAGGGACCCGACGAGACATGAACGCTCGGCCCGGCGCCACCAAGACATACACGGTCTGAGTCCTCCCCATGTCCTCCAGAACGATGCCGAGTCTTGTCTTTGCCGACCACAGGGGGAACATCATGGACTTCCCCGACCTCGTCATGGTGGGCCGCAGCGGCGACTACCTCATGCCGGTGCCCGCCGCGGAGACCATGCCCCTGCCAAAGGGCACCCAGCTCTACGTGCTGCCCGGCAGACAGCCGGTGGGCATGGACCCCTCCACCGGGGAGATCGGGACGCTGACCGAGAACCCCTACGACGGCACGAGCCCGGTCTTCGCCGTGGCGGCCTTCCTCCCCGCCGCACACACCCAGACGTACCTGGCGGCGTGGGAGAAGACCCGTGGAGCCGCCGAGCTGCCGCTGTTCGCCTACACCGCCCTGGGATTCGACAACGGGTTCGTCACCACCGCGGTGCGCACCGACCCATCCGAACGGCAGGACCCGGACCGGTTCGACCAGGAAAGGATCCGGATCGGCATCAGCCAGTGGAGGCGGGACCTGCCCGGGAACCGCCTCGTCGAGCACCTGGTGCACTGCGCTGAGTGCTACGGCTGCCCGGCGGCGCTCAACCTGTTCCAGGCACGGGAAGAGGGGCCTCTGCCCACCTCGCCCTCGTGCAACGCCAACTGCATCGGGTGCATCTCGATGCAGCCCTGCGACAGACCACCCTCTCCCCAGGACCGCATCGCCTTCGTGCCCAGCCCCGAGGAGATCGCCGAAGTTGCACTCAGGCATATCCTGGCTGCCAGGAACCCGGTGGTGAGCTTCGGCCAGGGGTGCGAGGGGGAGCCACTCATGGTGAGCGACACCATCAGGGATGCCATCCGGCTCATCCGGACCCGCACCCAGGCGGGCACCATCAACCTGAACACCAACGCGAGCCTGCCGCGCAAGGTTGCGGAGCTCGCCGATGCCGGGCTGGACAGCATGCGCATCAGCATGAACTCGGCGCGGCCGCAGACGTACAAGGCCTACTTCCGGCCTTCGTACCCCTTCGAGGCCCTTGCCGAGAGCGCCCGGGAGATGAAGGCAAGGGGCAGGTTCGTGTCGCTGAACCTCTTCGTGTTCCCGGGGGTCACCGATGCGCCCAGGGAGGCCGAAGCCCTGAAGAGGTTCGTCCAGGACACGGGGGTGGACATGATCCAGTGGCGCAACCTCAACCTCGACCCGGATGCGTACCTGGAGATGCTGGGCCAGACGCTGCCCGCGGGCAAGGGGATCAACAGGCTCATCGAGGAGATCCCCGTCAGGAGGGGGTACTTCAATCCGTATCTGAAGGGGTGATCAGAACTCCACGAA
>CAZNGL010000063.1:0-15305 GCA_964572405.1 uncultured Bacteriovoracaceae bacterium | reverse complement strand
GTCGGCCTCCCAGGCCGGCATGATCACGGCCATGCTCCCCCTGATGGTGGCAATCGCCGCAGGGCTCTACCTGAAGGAGGCCATCGGCCTCAGGACCATCCTCGGGTTCCTCCTTGCCATCATCGGTGCGTGCCTCTTGAGCCTCGCGGCGGAATCGAACCACGATGCGCCCAACCCGGTGCTCGGGAATTTCTACGAGTTCCTGGCCATGGTCTGCGCCACCGGGTACACCATCGCGCTCAAGCGGCTCACGGCTCGCTACGAGCCCCTGTTCCTCACCGCCCTGCAGGCCTCAGCGGGAAGCGTCTTCTTCCTGCCCTTCCTCTGCCTGCCCTCCACGGAACTGCCCACGCGGCTCGTTGCGGTGCCGGCCCTGAGCATCGTGTACCTGGGCATCTTCGTCACCATGGGGGCGTACGGGCTGTACAACTTCGCGGTGAGCAGGGTGCCGGCCAGCCAGGCCTCTGCCTATGTGAACCTCATCCCGGTGATCACGGTGGTCCTGGGCTGGATCGTCCTGGGGGAGCGCTTCACGGCGCTCCAGTACGGGGCCTCGGCGCTGGTGATCGCAGGCGTGGCCATGAGCCAGGACCTGGCACGGGGCAGCGACAGCGGGGTGGGAACACCCTAGTCCCCGGTGGTGAAGGTGAAGGTATAGTCGGTGCCCAGGGGGATGCCGTTCGCACCCTTTATATCACCGCTCAGGGTCACCACATAGGTGGTGTTGGGCGTGAACTCGACATATACGGGCGGGTCCGACGAGGTCCCGTCCGTGGGTCTGAAGTCCGCCGTCACCCCGGCCAGCCCTATGAGCCCCGGCACTGAACCCCCGCCCTGGACGCGGACCTGGAAGGTGGAGGAGTTCAGGGTGGAGGGGTCCACGTCGGACAGGAAGGTGATGATGATTGCGTCCGCGGCCACTCCCTCGGCCCCGTCGACGGGCGAGGTGCTGTAGATGCCGAACGTGTCGTCACTGTCTTCGATTCGGTCGCAGGATGCGAGGGTGAGGCCGGTGGCCAGACATGCCAGGATCATGGCGAGAGAAATCCGTTTGAGTAGTGAATGATTCACCATGTCTCGTCCTCCTTGATGGGAATACATGTCATGGGTGGTTCGATCAGGTGTATAAGTATACACCATTTCGCGCATATATCCCACAGGGTTTTCTCACCCATGGCACGCTCTGCGGCCCATCACCCGCTCACCTCGGAGAGCTCGTCCGTGATGGTGAAATCCACAGTGACCGTGTTCTCCGTTATGGAGTATTCGATGACGGCCTTGACCAGGCCCATGTCCTCGCTGAACCACTGGTATCCCGAGAAGGTGTTGGACGTGGCTTTCCCGCCCACAGGGGTGTAGGTGACCGTGTAGCTGATCTGCGTCTTCAGTGCAAAGAATCGCCCTGCAGGGACGGTGACGAGCTCTTCTGCCACGGGCTTCATGCTCGATGCCGTGACGCTGGTCCCCAGTTCCTGGCCCCAGAACCCTCCGTCAGGAACGTCCGAATTGTACAGTATTTCCGTGCTCATGGTGGAGTAGGTCTGTCCCAGAACCACGGATGCGGGGATGGTCCCCGTGTAGGTGTTGTCATTGATGCGGGTGAAACTGTGCGTGTCGTCACACACCACCACGTTCCCGTCGGGGTCGGTATAGGTGCATACCGCCACCTCGCCATCCTTGAAGACCGTCTCCAGTCGGTACGGGCCGGGATAGCTACTGAATTCATCGCCGTATTTCGATGGTATTTCCGTGACCGTGTCGTAGGTGAACAACTTGATCAGCTCGTCCTCCTCGCTCTGGCCGCCAGAAGACGCGAAGATGGTTTCCGTGAAGGTGTAGTCCCGGGTGGTGTCCCGCATGAAGTATGCGGATGCGTCGATGGTCTGGTCGCCGCCGTCGTCCCCGCCTCCGCCCCCGCCGCCTCCCCCGCCGCAGGAAAGGACCAGGGCACCTGCCAGGGTGGCCAGGAGGATGAACGCCTTCTTCATGACGGGACTCCTTGTGCAGGGAATACCCGATTCATCGACACATCGAAGGGAAAACATGACAGGTCTTTCGGGGTGCCCCCCTGGCCCTGTTCACTCGAACGATCCGTGCCTGCCCCTGCCCGCTGTGAACCTCCCGGCCCCTTCCACCGTCTCGTTGCTCCGTATGGTCTCCATGCCGCGGCGGAACTCGTTCCCTAGGGCATCCGCGAGGTCGAGGCCGTGCTGCTCGTAGGCGCTCATCCGGTCGTTCCTGAGGCAGGTCCGGGGGAACCGGGAGAGCTGTGCCGCAAGGCCGACCGCCTCCTGCAGGGCGGTGCCGTCCGGCACCACGCGGTTGGCCAGCCCCATGGCGAGGGCCTCCCGGGCATGCACCGGCCGGCCCGTGAGGATGAGGTCCAGGGCATGGCTGAGCCCGATGAGTCTGGGCAGCCTGACGGTTCCGCCATCGATGAGCGGCACCCCCCACCGCCTGCAGAACACCCCGAACACGGCGCTCTCCTCCGCCACCCGCAGGTCGCACCACAGGGCGAGCTCCAGCCCGCCGGCAACGGCATGACCCGCCACGGCGGCGATGACGGGTTTGCTCAAAACCATCCGGGACGGCCCCATGGGCCCGTCCCCGGTCTCTTCGATGCGGTTGTAGCCGGTGCCCGAGCTGATGGCCTTGAGGTCGGCGCCGGCGCAGAAATGCCCGCCCGCGCCCGTGAGGATGGCCACATCGGAGCCCTCGTCCGCCTCGAAGGACCGGAAGGCCTCGGCCAGGGCCAGGGCGGTGGCGCCGTCCACGGCGTTTCGCACCTCGGGCCGGTTGATCGTGATGGTGGTGATGCGGTCCGATTGTTCGACAAGCACGAGCATGGGTCTACCTCCATTGTGCCGGGAGACGGCACCTCACAGACCGTTGATCCGTTCGAACACCCTGGAGAGGGCCTGGGTCCCCTTCTCGTCAAAACCCAGGGCGGAAGCCGCCACGTAGAACTGGTTTGCAAGGGCCAGTCCGGGCAGGGAAAGCCCCATGGCGCGGGCCTCGTCCAGGGCGATGCCCAGGTCCTTGATGAAGTGCTTGATGAAGAAGCCGGGCTCCATGTCGTCTTTCAGGATCCTCCTGCCCAGGGTGTTCAGCGACCAGGAGGCTGCGGCACCCGTGCCGATGACCTCAATGACCCCCTCGGGGTCGAGGCCTGATTTCCGCGCATAGAGGAGTGCCTCCACGACCCCCACCATGGTGGATGCGATGGCGATCTGGTTGGCCATCTTGGTGTGCTGGCCAGATCCCGGTCCGCCCATGAGCGAGATGGTCCTGCCCAGGACCTTCAGCAGGGGCAGGGCCTCCTCGAAGCAGTCAGGGTCGCCGCCAGCCATGATGGCCAGCGTGGCCTGTCTGGCGCCCACGTCTCCCCCGGAGACCGGCGCGTCCAGGCTCCGGCACCGCCTCCCGCGGGCCGCCCGGTGGATCTTCCTGGCTAAAGAGGGCCGGGAGGTGGTCATGTCGATGAGGATGGCCCCCCTGCGGGCGTTCTCCAAGACCCCGTGGCGGGAAAAATACACCTCCTCCACGTCCTCGGGGAAGCCCACCATGGTGAAGACCACGTCCGCACTCGACGCCGCATCCCCGGGGGATTCGCACCAGACGGCGCCTGCCTCCAGCAGTCCCGAGGCCTTGGCCTTTGTCCGGGTGAAGATCCCCACGGGATGGCCCGCATTGAGGAGATGTGAGCACATGGACGAGCCCATGACCCCGGTGCCGATCCAGGCGATTCTTACCGGATGCATGCCCCTTCCGTTCCTCACGAACCAAGCGCGCCTGTCTGGTCGGCCATGGACCGTGCGCAGACGGCGAGCATGGCTTGTTCCTCTTCATCGAGGTCCAGTTCGATGACACGCCGGATGCCTTGTGCGTCGATGACGCACGGCAGGGAAAGACAGATGCCGCGGTAGCCGTATTCCCCTGAGACCCTGGCGCTCACCGGGAACACCATGCCCCTGTCCATGGCCATGGATTCCACCACCAGGGCCACGACCTCCCCGGCCGCATAATGGCCGCTGTGGCTCTTCATGAGGTTTACGATGGAGCCCCCTGCTGTCCTGGTCCGCCGGATGATGTCCGGGATGTCCGCGGGGTTCAGGAGGGCCGTGGCGGGAATTCCGCCTATGGATGCCCGCGACACCAGCGGGATCATGTTGTCGTCATGGGTGCCCATGACCATGGCCGCCACGCTGGCCGCGGATACGCCGGCGGCACGCGCGATGAGGTGCCTGAGCCGGATCGTGTCCAGCGAGCATCCCAGGCCCATGACCCTAAGGCCCGGGCAGAGGTTCCCCATGTGCCAGGTGAGCACGTCCACGGGGTTGGTCACCACGAGCACCCGTGCGCCGGGACACTGGGCCGCTATCACGGGGGCCAGAGACTCGATGACCCCGGCGTTGTTTCTGAGCAGGTCGAACCTGGTCATGCCAGCTGTGCGCGCCATACCGGCGGCGATGACCACGATGTCCGCCGGCCCGGCCTCGCCCAGGTCGTTGCATCCGGCGACCAGACTGTCGCTCCCCCTGGACGGCAGGCAGTGGTTGATGTCCATTGCCCTGCCCACGGCCAGGTCTTTCTCGATGTCATAGAGGCAGACCGTGCCGAGGTTCCGCGCGGCAATGGACGCTGCGCTCGTGGAACCCACCATGCCGGCACCGATGACCAGGATGCGGGGTCTGACCATGTGTGCCTCCTTCAGGTGACCCTGGTGCGGGCGATGATGCGGGAAAGGAGGCCCGGCACAAACCGTTTCAGGTATACGCCGAGGATCTCCCTGCCTCCCACGAGGAGCTCTTCGGAGCCCTTTTCCAGGCCCTTCACGATGCGCTCGGCGCAGACCGCAGCGGGCATTCCCTTCGCCTGGGCCTCGTCCATGACGCCGTGGCAGGAGCCGTCCGCGCTCAGGGCGTTGACGGAGATGCCGGTGCGGATGAATCCGGGGCACACGATGGTCACCCGGATGCCCTTGTCCAGGAGTTCTGCGCGCAGGGCGTCGAAGTACCCGTGGAGGGCGTGCTTGGACGCGCAGTATCCGGAGCGCAGCGGCGTGCTGAACTTGCCCATCAGGCTGCTGATCACCACGATATGGCCGGAACGGTTGCTGATCATGGACGGCAGCACGGCCTTGGTCAGGGCCACGGTGCCGAAGAAGTCCGTCTCCATGATCCTCCGGAGGGTTTCCATGGAAGTTTCAGCAGCCAGGCCCCGCTGGGAGATGCCCCCGCAGTTGATGAGGACATCGATGCGGCCGAACCTCTCGAGCACCCGCGCCACTGCGTTGTCGAACGCCGTCGAGTCCTCGAGGTCCAGGGGAAGCACGAGGTGGCTCTCGGCAGAGGCGCACCCTGCTTTGACCTCGTCCAGCCGCTGGACGTTCCTGGATGACAGGATGAGCCGGGAACCCTGCTTCGAGAGTGCGTAGGCAAGGGCCTCGCCGATGCCCGAAGATGCCCCGGTTATCCAGACAACCTTGTCGGTGAAGGCCATGAGCTGCTCCTCCTCATTGCAGGAATCCGGCAATGGATGCTGCAAGATCATTATACCGTCCGATGCACCCCGACGGCAAGCAGGGTTCCATGGGAAGGCGGCAGCTGCGCCGGTGACAGGGCCGTGAAGCTCCGGAATGAGCTGAACTACCGATCCCGGGCCTCGTCCTGCTCCTGTCCGGACTGCTCCTTGGACGGGTCACCCTTGTCCTGTTCCTCCATCCTGAGCAGCCGCTTCGCCTCTTCCTTCATGCCTTGGTCGATGTCCTTCTTGATCTTCTCGCCCTGCTCGACCACCTTTTTCCCCGCCGCCTCGCCGATGGTTTCGATGACGGTCTTCCTCGACTCGCTGCCCTCGCACCCTGCGAAGACGAGGCAGAGGGAACATGCCAGGGCGACGAGCAGCCCGCATGAGAAATACAGCTTCTTCCCGTTCATGGGAACCTCCTGGGGTCAGGGTATCAGAAACATGTCAGCGCACTATCTCTCTAAGGTACGCCTTCAGGGCATCCAGGGCAACCCCCGGGTTTTCCCCCGCGGCGTGCGAACGTACCTTTCTCAGGAGCTGCCTGACCCTGGTGCGGTCTGCCCCGGGGCATCGCCGCACGAGGTCCTCGATCTGCGGGTCGCCACCCTGCAGGAGGGAGGCTGCAAGATCCTCCACATCTTTGTGCGGAGCCTGGGTGCATTCCCGGGGTTGGCCGAAGGATGCGATCACCTGAGCGACGTGGACGGCATCCACCTCCCTCATGATGGCGCCTATGTGCTGCATCTGTCTCCGTCTCGCACCGAACGAGCCGATCTTTCTCAGTGCCCTGATGGCATCCAGGAGCTCCTGCGGGATGCCCGAGCGTTTCAGGTACCAGTCCGGGATTTCCGCGAGCCGCACGCCGAGCTTCTGGAGTTCAATCATTTCCTGTTTGATCCGGGTCTTGCTCTTTTTCAGCTCGGTGCCGTGGACAGGCCTTTCATCGCCTTGCCGATCGTTTTTCATGGCCTCCTCCTGGGTGGTCGGGTGAGGATGTCCTTCTGCGCCTGCTTGAGCCTGGGGTCTCTTTCCACGTAGATCGGTTTCCCGGAAGCAGGGTCCTTCCCGGTCCAGTACATGAGGGTGGACAGCGTGGACGGTGTGGGGGTGAAGATCTGGACCTGTTCCGGGGTGAGCTTCAGGTGCTCCCTGACGAAGTCCCTGAGCCTCTTCATGTGGGATTCGGTGCAGCCGGGGTGCGCGGCGAGGAAATAATAGGTGAGAAACTGCCGTTTCCCTGCGAGCCGGGATATCCTGGCGAACGCATCCCTGAACTCGAGCAGCGACCTGGTGCCCGGCTTGCCCATGAGTTCCAGCACGACCGGAACGCAGTGCTCCGGGGCGAGCTTGAGCTGACCGGACACGTGGTGTCTCACGAGCTCTTCCAGGTATTCGGGGCCCTGCCGCTGGTCCGCGCACACCAGGTCGTGCCGGATGCCCGAGGCCACGAAGACCTTCTTCACGCCATTGACGGAGCGCAGTGTCTTCAGCAGGCGGGTCTGCCTGCCATGGGACAGATCGAGTGCCGGACAGGGCTCGGGACGGATGCACGTCCTGTCCCTGCATGTTCCTCCCCTGGTGCAGCGCATGCCGTACATGTTGGCTGTGGGGCCACCCACGTCCTGGATGACGCCCTTAAATCCCGGGTGGGAGGCGAGTCTCCGGGCCTCTTTGAGGATTGATGATTCGCTGCGGGACACGACCTCGCCCCCCTCGTGCGCGGAGATGGAGCAGAAGCTGCACCCGCCGAGGCACCCCCGGTGGGTGGTGATGGAGAACCGGATGGTGTCCATGGCTCGCACCTCGCCCCGGGCGCGGTCGAAGGGGTGAACCTCCCGCTCGAAGTCATGGTCGTACACGATGTCGAGTTCCTGCTCCGTCAGGGTCGGCCACGGAGGGTTGTGAACCAGGCAGCGGTCGGCATGCCTCTGGAAGAGCGCCGCTCCACCTGAGCGGTCGACCAGGCGGGAGAAGGTCCGGAACATGGCGGTGAACCGGTCCGGGTCGGAGCTGACGGCCTCGAAGGAGGGCAGCTCCTGGTACCCTCTCGGAGGGTCCCTGCGGATGAAGCAGATCCCCGGCATGTCAGAGAAGTCCCTGCCGGAACGGATCCTTTGGGCAAGCTCCACACCGGGGTATTCACCCATGCCGTAGACCAGGATGTCCGCCTTGGCGTCGAAGAGGATGGAACGCCGGATGCTGTTCGACCAGAAGTCGTAGTGCGCGATGCGGCGCAGGCTCGCCTCGATGCCGCCCAGCACGATGGGCGCCGTGCCCCGGGAGAAGCGGCGGATGAGGTTCGCATACACGATGACCGCCCGGTCCGGGCGCTTCGTGTTCATGCCGCCCGGGGTGTTGTCGTCCGACGTCCTGCGTTTCTTCAGGGGGGTGTAGTTTGCCACCATGGAGTCGACGCTTCCTCCTGTGACCCCCCAGAACAATACCGGTTCGCCGAGTCTCAGGATGTCTTCGTGGGTGTCCGTTTCAGGCTGCGAGACGACTCCCACGCGAAACCCGGCAGCGAGGAGGGCCCTGCCCACCATGGCCACCCCGATGTGGGGGCTGTCGATGTAGGCGTCGCCAGTGACCAGGATGACGTCGCAGCGCTCCCATCCCAGGAGGTCCATCTCGGCACGTGTCATGGGAAGGAACATGGGACCTCGCGCACACGGGCCAGGCCCCGTGTACCACTCAGCACAGATGCTCCTTCGCCCACTGGGCGGTGAGGGAGAAGACCTGCTGTCTGTTGACGTCCCTGTGACCCATGTGGCCGTTGCCCGGGATGATGCAGATCCTCTTGGCGCACCGCAGGGCCTGGTGGAGCCTGCGGGCCGATGCAGGGTTGTCGATCCTGTCCTCCTGCCCGTGGATCACGAGGGTGGGCGCCGTGATGAGGTGAACCCGTCTGAGGGTGTCTGCTCGGAAGGAGGCGCGCATGCCCGGGAAAGGCACGCGGGACCACATCTCCTTCACCCTCGCATCGTCCTGCCATGCTCGGTTGACCTCCGGGTCTGCGGTGAGGGGGACCTTTGAGAACGCCTGCGCCATGGAGAGCCGCAGGTCTTCCCCGGTGATGCGTCGTTTGACCCGCCCCGCAGTGTTCAGGAGAGAGACGATGGCCGTGTCCATCAGGCCCAGGGTGTTGTTCACCGTGGCGTCCTCGGTGATGATACAGCGGATCCGGCGGTCCAGGACGGCCGCTTCCAGCACGGCCGTACCGCCCGAGGAGAATCCGAAGGCGCCGATGGAGTCCTTTCTGATCGCCGGAAGAGATGTCAGGTGATCGATGGCGGAGCGTATGTCGGACACCCAGTCGCCCATGTCCACATGGTAGCGGTGTCCGCCGCTTGCGCCGTGTCCATGCATGTCCATGGCGAGGGTTGCGATGCCGGAGCCGGCCAGGAAGCCGCAGAGCTCGGCGAAGTTCTCCTTGAAGTCCAGGGCGCCGTGGCACATCACAAGGGCCGGTGAGGGTTCGTGCACATCGGGCAGGGTGAGCACTGCCGCGATCGTGTCGCCGTTGGACAGGAAGGAAACGGCGGTCGTCCTCATGGCCGGGGTGATATTTTCAGACCGCCGACTGGGTGGGGATGACCGTTGCGCTCGTGGATGCGAGGTAGTTTCTGATGCCCTCCGCAATGGTCTGGAAGGTCCATCTGCGCTTGGCGTCGTCGGTCTCCAGGAGTGTGATCCTGAACCCCTTCTTGTTGCAGCAGAAGCCGGTGAGCGGGACCACGCAGATCCCGGTGGAGCCGAGGAGGTAATACACGAAGCGCTTGTCCACCTCCACCCCCTTGATCTTGTTCTCCACGTATTCCAGAGCCCTGGGGTTCTCGATGGGCAGGGTCTGCCGGTTGTTCAGCGCGCCGTCCTCGAAGAGCACGGACATGTAGAAGGCTCCCTGGGGCTTGTTCACGCGGATGCCCTCCACCCCGGAGAAGATGTCCATGGCCTCCTGGGCTCTGCGCTCGTACTCGGCCCTGCGCCGGGCGAGGTGCTCTTCGTAGCGCGGGTCTCCCATGACCAGCGGGATGGAGTACTGTGGCAGACTCGTGGAACAGACCTCAAGCATCTTGGCGTTGAGCAGGCTCTTGATGTAGCGCTTGAAATTGAGCTTATCCTGGTTGAAGATCTCGATCCACCCGCAGCGTGCGCCCGGCCAGGGATATTCCTTGGATATGCCTCGCAGGGCGATGCCCGGTACGTCCGTAATGACCTCGCTGAGATGGGCAGTCTCCACGCCTGGATACACGAGCCGCATGTAGGTCTCGTCGCAGATCATGAAGACCTTGTAGCGCCGCGCGATGTCCACCATCTTTCTGAGGAGTTCCCGCGGGTAGACGGCCCCGGTGGGGTTGTCCGGGTTGATGATGAGGATGCCGGCGATGGAATCGTTGTACCTGATCTTGTTCTCCAGGTCCTCCAGGTCGGGCATCCACTTGTTGCACGAGTCGAGCTCATAGGTGAGGTGCTCGTACCCTGAGTGGGCCGCCTCGGCGGAGGAGTGGGTGGAGTATGCGGGCGAGGGGCCGATGACCCTGGCCTCGCGCTTCAGGTAGCCGAATATCTTGGCGATGGCGTCGCCTATGCCGTCAAAGAAGATGATGTCGTCCCGGGTGACCTGGTACCCCCCGCGGCGGTTCACCATGTCCGCCAGGAACTGGCGTGAATCCGCCACGCCCTGGGTGGCCACGTACCCGTAGGTCCTGTCGTCTGACACGAGGGAGCTGATGATGTCCTTCATCCATGTGGGGAGCTTTTCCCCCTTCGCGATGGGGTCGCCGATGTTCTCCCAGGTGATGGATACGCCGAGCCGCTGGAGATCCTCGGCCACTGCCACGATCTGCCTGATCTCGTAGGTGAGCTGTTCCGCACCCTCGTGTACGATGTTTCTTCTCATGGTCCCGCTGCCCCCTGTGGCCCCAATAATTCGCTGAACAAGCCGTTGTAGGGGTATTTGTGGGTTACATAAACAAAAGATCGGCCGAAAGCAATGCAATTCTTGATACCCATGCCGGCAATAGGGGAAGGGAGAGAGGTGCTTGAGGGCATTGCGTCAGGTTCCTGTGAAGGATCTGGCAGGGGTGATGGCCACAAGGTCCTGTGCTTCTGTGTCCGGGCTCTCCGGGGTGATCGGGGCATCCCAGAGCTCCATCGTGATGAAGACATCCACACAATCCGGGCAGAGCTGGGTGCCGCTCGCCTGTTGGATGATCTCCAGGGCCTTGTCTTTCGGCATGCCTTTCCGGTAGGGGCGGTCGCTGGTCAGCGCGTGGTAGGTGTCGCCCACCGCGGTGATCCTCGCCCACAGGGGTATGGATGAGCCCTGGAGTCCTTCGGGGTATCCTTTGCCGTCCATGCGCTCGTGGTGGTAGAGCACGATGGGGATGATGGGCGCCAGGGACGGGACCGGCTGGAGAATCTCCGCGCCGATGACGGGGTGGCGCTTGATGATGGCGAACTCCTCGTCGGTGAGCTTGCCGGGCTTGAGCAGCACGCTGTCGATGACCCCGATCTTGCCGAGATCGTGGAGCTTCCCCCCCAACCGGATGAGCTCAATCTCCTCCTCTGAAATGCCCATCTGGATGGCGATCCTGGTGGCTATGTCACTGACCGCCTCGGAATGCCCCCTGGTATAGGAGTCGCGTGCCTCCAGGGCGTTGCACAGGCTGGTGATGCTCGCCAGGATCAGCCGCTGCTCGATCTCGAGACGCTCCTTCTCCTTGTGGAGGAGGAGCAGCTGGTCGGAGAGGAGTTTTTCCACCGTTATAACAAGCTGTTCGACATTGAAGGGCTTGACCAGGTACGAGTCTGCGCCGAGCTGGAGCATGCGCCGCATGATGGGCCGCTGGTTGTTGGCGCTCATGACCACGAAGGGGATGGTGGCAAGCACCGGGTCCGTGTGCACGGCCTGGCAGAAGGCCTCGCCGTTCATCACGGGCATGTCGATGTCGCTCAGGATCAGGTCCGGCTTGTGATGCCGGAGGATTTCGAGTGCCACCTTGCCGTTTTCCGCCTGCATGATGGAGAATCCGGCTCCCTTCAGGCTCTTGCTGACCAGGGAGCGGACGGTGAGCGAGTCGTCCACGACCAGGATCAGCCGACCTTTCTGGAAGGTGGACTTTTTCAGCACGTTCTCGATATCGTCGAGCAGGGCTTCCTTGGGCTGGGTCTTGGAGATGCATGCCGTGGCACCGGCCTGGTATCCCATCTGAACCGAGTCCTGGGTGTTCAGGGAGTCCAGGATGACCACCGGGATCTGCTGGGTGCGCTGGTTGCTCTTCAGCCTCCTGCACAGCTCTATCCCCCCGATTCCCGGGAGATCGGCATCGGCGATTACCAGATCGAATTCCCCGGTGGAGGTCCGCAGGAGGGCCTCCTCGCCGTCGTCAGCCAGGGATATGGCCACACCGTTGCGTTCGAGCTCCCTGGACAGGATGCTCCGGACCACCGCGCTCGCATCCGCCACGAGGATATGGATGCCATGGGGCAGGGCTATGCCGTTCGCCATAGCCTCACCACGACCCTATGATTATAGAGGATCTTTTGAATTATTTGCATCCATGCATGTGTGTACACCACGCCACCCGTCCTTACCTGCATCTACCTATCGGACGGAACAGGTGATTCCATGAATGGGGACGGCACCGGGTCAGCCACGGCTGTCATGTCTATTTAAGATCAAAAAACCTATAAAAATAAAATAATTTGGCTGGCCATGAGATCCTGCCTGATGTGTCCTGGAGTCCCTGACCATGCCAGTGCCCTGAAGGGTGGCAGGTGGCATGTCTTCTGGATGCTGCTATGAGGATGGCTGCTCCAGGGATGCCGCTGTGTGTGTCCATGCCTTCAGGACGGCATGCAGCAGGGTCGCCATGGGTATTGCGAAGACCAGGCCCCAGAATCCCCAGATGCCCCCGAAGATCAGGATGGCCACGATGATGGCAATGGGGTGCATCTTCACCACCCGTGAGAGGAGCAGGGGCGCGATGATGTTGCCGTCCAGGGCGTGCAGTAAGGCATAGGCGGCTGCGATGGAGAGCATCTGTGTGCCCACTCCCCACTGGAAGAAGGCGATGAGGACCACCGGGACGAACATGACTGCCGAACCGATGTAGGGCACAAGGACGGCAATGCCCACGAGCAGCGAGAGGATGAGGGAGTACTTCAGCCCGATCAGGGCGAAGGCGGCATAGTTGATGGCCCAGACGAACAGGATCTCCAGGACCTTGCCGCGGAGATAGTTGAAGAACTGTTCATAGACTTCGTCCCACACCAGTACGGCCAACCCCCGTTCCTCGGGTATGAACTTCTTGAGCCAGTCCATGATGGCATGCTTGTCCTTGAGGAAGAAAAACACCAGGAAGGGGACGAGGATCATGTACACGAGGGCCTCGATGAGTCCGCGGACCGAGGACACCGACAGCTTGATGATATTCTTCCCGATGTTGTTGAATTCAGAACCGAGCAGGGAGATGACCTTGGTTATCCTCTCCTCGGAGATGATGCCCGGATATTTGTGTGGCAGGAGCATCAGCTCTGTCTTCACGGTGGTGATCATGCCCGGGAGGTCTTCCATCAGTTCGCCGATCTGGTGGGAGATCAGCGGGAGCAGGATGATGAGGATGTCAAGGAAGAGGATCAGGAAGAGAAAGAACACCAGGTATACGGCAACGGCGCGCCTGACGTGGAATTTCTGCAGCCATTCGATGACGCTGTCCAGCAGCAGGGCGATGATGATGGACACGAATACTGGTATGAGCATCCTGCCGAAGAAGAAGATGAGCAGAAACCCAGCAAGGAGCAGGATGATGAGGATCATGACCTGGGGATCGGAGAAGTAATGCTTTGCCCATCTGCGCAGGATGTGCTTCATGTGGCCTCGCCGGTACGGAGGATCTGTTGCATATACCCCATGGCATCCGTTTCGTCAGCCGTCAAGGGCAACTTGAACCGTGACGCCTGGGGGATCAGGCAATCCGGGGTGACGGGGGAAGGCCATGAATGGTGTCCTTTGAGGTCAGGCCATGACAGGTGGTTTTCATGAGAAAAAGGGCCTGCGCACACCTTTGATGGTGCACAGGCCCTTTCGTGTTCGTATGGCCGATTACTTGCCGAGCATGGCGTCCTTCAGGTCTTTCTGTGCGGGTTCCTTGCCCAGCCAGATGCCGAACAGGGCCTTTTTGAAATCGAGTCCCTGGATGGTGGAGGCCAGCGTGTTGTTCTTGTAGATCTCCACGCCCTTGCCGGGAACGTAGACATAGTCATAGGTCACGCCCTTGGAGAGGTCCTTGAAGACGGCCGTGAAGGCATCGATCTTTGCCTGAAGCGGGGCAACGTTGCCGCCAGTGGACTTCTCGAATCCCTCGTCGATGGCGTCCTTCATCTTTTCGGGGGTCACCAGGCCCGACGTGATCTGCAGTTTGATGGCCATGGGCTCGTCCGCGTTGATGATGGCACTGGCGTCACCACTCTTCTGCTTGAGGTACAGGCCTGCCACATACACCTTCATGCCGAACTTGGTGCGTTTGCCACCACCGTTGGCCACCAGATCCTGGCCTCCCGCCTTCATGGTGTCGGGAAGCGTAACGCCTGCAGCATCAAGGGCGAACGCCGATGATGCCAGGAAGAACAGTGAGAACATGAGAATGAAAGCTTTCCTCAGAACCATAGTACCCTCCTTCTTTTTATGCATCTGCCGTTTTTGTGAAACGTGTCACAACACCATGACGCTGCAGGCTCGGCATTTGTCTACATAAGCTTCATGAACGGGGAAACCTCGTCATCGGCCTTTTCACGCCAGAGCCGGCATTGAACTCCACATGATCCTTTTACCCTGTTTGGGCACCCCTTATCAAGATGGAATCTTTCGTGACCCGTGGAGATGCATCCTGCACGGATCGTGATACAGGAGCACCGCCACGGTGGGCTTTTGGTTCAGGCAGGGCCCGGAGGCGTTTCTTCCGGCGGGCGCAGGCATACCAGCGTGGCCCCCCATCCGCCTTCACCCCCGGGTGCCAGGACGAAAGACTCCACAGAACTCAGCCGTGCAAGGATCGCATGGACGGTGCGGCGCAGGGTCCCGGTCCCCTTGCCGTGTACGATCCGTACAAGAAGGATTCCCCTGGTTCGGCATTCCTCGAGGTAGTCGGGAACCAGGTCCTTGACGTCTTTTGGGCGGAACATGTGGAGGTCCAGGGTGCCGTCCACCACGAGCTCGTGGCATGTCTCTTCGTCGCAGGCATCCTGCGGGGAATCGTCTTGATGAAGGGATTCCTTTTCTCCCTCACCGTGGTCCTGTCTGCCCCGGAAAGGGGAGAGGATCCATTTCACGGGGTTACCCCGCACTGGCCCGAGAGGTTCAGGCCCTCGTAGATCTTCAGGGTTGCCCGGGCATTGTTGAGGGTATAGAAGTGGATGCCCCTGGCCCGGTTCCGGATGAGATCTGCCACCTGGTCCATGGCCCATTCGATGCCGACCTTCTCGATGTCCTCCGCGCTCGTCGCCCGGCCCACTCGCTGCAGGAGCTTGGCGGGGAAACGGGCACCGGCCGCCAGTTCGGCCATGCGGATCATCCCGCTGCGGGTTATGATGGGCATGATCCCGGCGATGATGGGGACATGGATGCCCGCCAGCTCGCACCGTTCGCAGAAGTCGTAGAAATCCCGGTTGTCGAAGAAGAGTTGCGTGATGATGTAATCGGCACCCGCATCCACCTTCGCCTTGAGGTGATCGATCTCCACGAGGCGGTTCGGGGTTTCGGGATGCCCCTCCGG
>CAZNGL010000062.1:0-15370 GCA_964572405.1 uncultured Bacteriovoracaceae bacterium | reverse complement strand
TTGTCAATGGTTTTGACCAACCGCTAAACCCGCACCAGCCCTTCATCGGACACCGTCCTCAGGGGTGGTCTGTCCAGCGGGGTTCAAAGGATTTCCGGCCCGTGCGGGCCGGGATGTTCAGGAGAGGTCCCCGGCGGCGGGAATGCCGCCCATGCCGCGGGCGTGCGCCAGGGCGTTCATGAGGGCATCGGTGGCCGACCGGGCCGCGAGGACGCCCAGGTGGAGGGGGTTGGCGATCTTCCCGCCCACGGAGAGGCAGAAGACCATGTCCCCGTCGAAGGGCGTGTTGAAGGGCACGATGTGCCGGGAAAGCCCCTGACCGGCCATGCGCGCCACCTGCATGGCCGTCACCTTGTCCAGGAGCGCGTCCGTCACCACCACGCAGAGCGTGGTGTTCCCGGGGGAGCCGAAGCGCTCCCGCACCTCGCCCCGGGCGATGGCCTCGCCCATGTTCAGGAACTGAGAGCCTTCCCGGGCGCCCGCCAGGATGCGGCCCCGGGCGTCGAGGATGTCGCCGAAGGGGTTGGCCACCACCAGGGCGCCCACCTGCACGCCCCCGGCGCCCGTGACGAGGCTGGATCCGAGGCCGGACTTGGTCCCGCTGGCCACCCCCCGGAGCTTGCCGCAGGTGGCCCCGGTGCCCGCGCCCACGCAGCCCTGCTCCACCGGGGACCGGGACGCGGCCCTGCTGGCCTCATAGGCCATGTCGGGCGTGGGGCGGGCGGACGGGTCCATGAACGACAGGTCGAAGATGACCGCGGTGGGGACCACCGGGACCCGGGCCACCACGAGGTCGAGCCCGATGCCCTGCTCCACGAGGAAGCGGCTCACGCCGGCAGCCGCATCGAGGCCGAAGGCCGATCCGCCGGCCAGGCAGAGCCCGTGGACACACACGCCCGGGTGGATCATGTCCAGGGAGTCGATCTGCCGGGTGGAGGTGGCCATGCCGGTCATGTCCACGGCGCCGCGCGCGGGCGGGTCGAAGAGGACGGCGGTGACGCCCGTGCCCCCGGCCAGGTCCGAGCAGTGCCCCACCCTGACCCCCTCTATGGCGGTGATGGTGTTATTCCCTGGGCTTGACATTCCTCACCACCCCGTCGAACTCCATCATGATCTCCTTCACGATGGGCGTCTTCATGGCCTGGGCCCGCATCTCCGAGGGCTTTGCCTTCCTGGCGCCGTCCCCGTTGCCCTGCACCTCCACCTTCAGGGAGATGTCCTTCTGGAGGAAGGCGCCGGCGCGCCTGCTGATATCCGGCAGGGCCTTGAGGATCTGGTCGGCCAGGAACTGGCTCGGACAGATCAGCCTGACCTCTTCCTCGCCCGCCTGCTCCACCCGGGCACTGGTGATCATGGCGTGCAGGGGGGAGTCGTGGTCCCTGAGGTAGGCGAGGAAACCCTCCCAGGACACCGGCAGGGTGGAGGGCGGCCTCCGGTAGAGGTCCACCTGCGAGGCCTGCGGCGCGGCCGTCTGGGGAAGCACGGCACCTTTTGACGAGATCGCCTGGATGAGCTGCTGCAGGTCCACGACCCGTGGGGCGGAGATGATGCGCAGCAGGATGGTCTCGAGGGTGATCCGGGGCAGGCTCGTGTACTTCAGGTCCTCCTCGGAGCGGATGAGCACGCTCAGGCAGCGATGGATCTCCTCCAGGCTCACCTCTGCCACGAGTCCCTGCAAAAAGCGCATCTCCTCCTCGGGGAGCGTCAGCCCGGCATAGCCCACCTTGAGGACCATCATGTTCCGGAACTGCTCGAGGAGCGAGCGGTAGAGCTGGTTCAGGTCCTGGCCGAACCGGTACACGCCCTCGATCACGTCCAGGGCGGCGGGCGCGTCCTTCTTGATGACGGACGTGACGAGGTCCCGCATGGTAGCCCTGCCCACCAGCCCCAGCGCCTCGGTGACGGCGTCCACGTCGATGAGGGCCTTGCCGGATGCGGACAGGTGCTCCAGGATGCCCTGGGCATCCCGCATGCTCCCGTCACCCTGCAGGGCGATGGTGAGCAGCGCGTCGTCGGTGACCGGGATCCCCTCCTGGCCCGCCACGGACCGCAACCGCTGCACGATGTCCTCCACCGGGATCCGGCGGAAGTCGTAGCGCTGGCACCTCGACAGCACCGTGACCGGCACCTTGGCCAGCTCGGTGGTGGCGAGGATGAAGATCACGTGCGGGGGAGGCTCCTCCAGGGTCTTGAGCAGCGCGTTGAAGGCGCTGCGGGAGAGCATGTGCACCTCGTCGATGATGAAGGTCTTGTACCGGGCCACCGACGGGGTGTACCGCGCGTTCTCGATGAGGTCGCGGATCTTCTCCACCTGCGTGTGGGTGGCCGCGTCTATCTCGAACACGTCCACGGACCGCGAGGCCGTGATGTCCTCGCAGATGGGACAGGCGTTGCACGGGGTGCCGGACAGCCCCTTCTGGCAGTTCACGGCCTTTGCCAGGATGCGCGCCACCGAGGTCTTGCCCACGCCGCGGGGCCCGGAAAAGATGAAGGCGTGGGGCAGCCGGCCCAGCTCGATGGCGTTGCAGATGACCTTCGTCACGTGATCCTGCCCCACCACGTCCTCGAACCGCTGGGGCCTGAACTTCCGGGCTATGACCTGATACATGGGACCATCCCCGCCATGCGCACACCCTCTCTCATGGAGAAAAAACAAAGGCCCTGCAAGAGGCCAGGCCTTGCCATACACATACAGCTTTTTGCTTACCGCTGCTCCCTCCCGGGCCTGACGGGGTTCGCACCACTGTATTGCATGGAGACCTGGCCGCTTGCAAGGCCTTTACGTGGCGGAGAGAGAGGGATTCGAACCCTCGGTACCGGTATTAGCGGCACACACGATTTCCAATCGTGCCCCTTCGGCCTCTCGGGCATCTCTCCGTATTCATCTGTCGTATTCATGGTGGCGGAGAGGGAGGGATTCGAACCCCCGGTCCCTGAAAAGGGACAGCCGATTTCGAGTCGGCCCCGTTATGACCACTTCGGTACCTCTCCCCTTCTCTTTGCCTGGAAAAAGGCCCTCATGAGCGACGCGGCCTCTTCCGCCATCACGCCGGCAGTGAGCCCGGGCCGGTGGTTCACGTCGAGCTCGAAGCCCCTGATCATGGACTCCACCGCGCCGTAACGCTCGTCCCTGGCCCCGTACACGAGGTGTCCGATGCGGGCCTGCACGATTGCGCCCACACACATGATGCACGGCTCGATGGTCACGTACATGCGAGAGTCCAGGACCCGGTAGTTGCCGATGCTCCGGGCGGCCTCGCGGATGACCACGATCTCGGCGTGGGCCGTGGGGTCGTGGTCCATGATCATCCGGTTGTGGCCCCTGACGACGGTCTCGCCCGCCACCAGGACCGCTCCCACGGGCACCTCGTCCGCCTCGGCGGCCTTCTGCGCCTCTTCCAACGCCATCTTCATGAAAGAACGATCATCAAGACAAAGCATGTAGCACCCTCTCACCGTGCTCGTCAAGGGTTGGAAGATATCGATGTCGAGATATCGCGCCCATCTTTCTTGACCATGCTTGACTCTTGCCTTGAAGAGATGCATGTATATTCATAACATGAGGTTACAATGAAAATATACACTGCCGTCATAGAAAAATGTAGCGACACAGGCCTGTATGTAGGTTATGTGCCGGGATTCCCCGGTGCACATACACAGGCGGAGAGCCTCGATGAATTCAAGGACAACCTGAAGGAAGTCATTGAAATGCTGCTCGAGGATGGAGAACCGGACTACGAGGCGGAATTCATCGGTACACAGACTATTCAGGTTGCCTGATCATGGGAAAACCTCCGATCCTGAAACCAGGGAGGTTTCCATTCTACTTGAGAAACTTGGTTTCACTGAAGCCCGTCAGAGATGCTCACATAAACAATATCGCCATGGAGATGGCAGATGTACTACCGTACCATTCCATCCAGGCCGGGATATCTCACCCATTTACAACTGAAGCAGATAGCAAAGGACATCGGTCTCACCGTTGATGAGTTCATCGCCTCAATGAAAAAGTAGAGACTCTCAGATTATGGTGTTTCGCGGCAGTCGCCGCTCCTGTATCATCCACCTGGACTCCGCGCTCAATACTCCACGAGCCGCGGCTCTTCAGGCTCCTCCCTGGTGAGGGATTTCGCCCGGGCCGCATGCCCGTCGTCGCCGGTATCCCTCTTGAAGTCGGGCACGAGCCGCTCGAGGATGGCCAGGGCCGCATCCGCTTCACCGGAGTTCTTCACGAGCAGGTTCATGTGTTCGATGCCCTCGAAGAGACGTTCCTCGTCGACACGGCTGCAGGTGCTGCAGACCTTGATCTTCTCGTAGGGGGTGTCCACGATCCCCTCGCCTTCGATGAGCAGCTCCTCGTGGAGCTTCTCCCCGGGCCGCAGGCCGATGTACGCGATCTTCACGTCGCGCTCCGGCACCAGGCCGGCCAGGCGGATCATGTTCCTGGCCATGTCCGCGATCTTCACGGGCCTGCCCATGTCGAGCAGGAAGAGCTCGCCGCCGTTGCCGATGGCCCCGGCCTGGAGGACCAGCATGACCGCCTCGGGGATGGTCATGAAGTAGCGGGTGATCTCCGGGTGCGTGACCGTCACGGGCCCTCCCGAGGCGATCTGCTGCTGGAAGAGCGGGACCACGCTGCCGTTGCTGCCCAGGACGTTGCCGAACCGCACCACGATGAACCGGGTGCCGTTGCCGCCCAGGGTCTGGGCCACCAGCTCGGCCACCCGCTTGGTGGCGCCCATGACCGAGGTGGGGCGCACGGCCTTGTCGGTGGAGATGAGCACGAACTTGCGGACATGGTGCCTGCAGGCGAGCGTCGCCAGCTTGAAGGTGCCCAGGATGTTGGTGTTCATGGCCTCCAGGGGCGAGCGCTCCATCATGGGCACGTGTTTGTAGGCCGCGGCGTGGTACACGAGATCGGGTCGGTGCCTCCGGAAGACCTGCTCCATGGACCTCAGGCTCCGCACGTCGCAGATGCAGGGGACGATGGCGACCTCCGAGCCCTTCGGCCTGAGCGCGTTCAGTTCGATCTCGATGTTGTACAGGGGGGTCTCGGCGTTGTCCACCAGGAGCAGCTCGGCCGGTTCGTACGAGAGAATCTGCCTGCAGAGCTCGGATCCGATGGACCCGCCCGCGCCGGAGACCAGGATGCGCCGGCCCTCGATCTCGGAGCGGACGTGGCCCATGTCGATGCGCACCGGCTCGCGCTCCATGAGGTCCTCGATGCGGATGTCCCTGAGGCTGCCGAAGGCCCCTTTCTTCATCTCCTCCTCGAAGGACGGGATGACCCGGAACCGGACCCGGCAGTCGGCGCACGCCTCCATGAGCGCGGCCACGTCCCGGTGCTTCAGCCCGGAGTCCGCGATAAGGATGTCCTCGATGCCGAGGCCGGTGACCAGGCGGGGGATGTCCTCCATGGAGCCCAGGATGGGGACGCCGTGAATCTTCAGTCCGCTGTGCGCGTGGCCCGTCTCGATGAAGCCCGCCACCCGGTACGTGGCGGTATGGCCCTCGTGGATCTCCCGCATGAGCTTCTCCGCGCGCGCCCCGGTCCCCACGATGAGAACCCTCCTGGCCCCGGACCGCGCCCTGTCGCGGAACATCAGCTCGTCCAGGGAGGCGCTGTGGCGCTGGTAGAAGAGACGGATGGCCAGCCGGAACCCGGCCACGGCGAGGATGGTGAGCAGGAGGTCGATGAGGATGATGCCGCGTGACACGAACCGGAAGTGCTCGGACATGGCGAGGAAGGCCACGTACAGGAGGCTGCCCGCAAGGGCGGCCTTGATGATGGCGATGAGGTCGCTGATGCCCGTGTACCGCCACATGCCCCGGTACAGGTCGAAGGCGAAGAAGCAGGCCAGCTTGCAGGCAATGAGCGGCACTACGTTGGCCGCCATCCGGTCCAGGGTCTCCGCCGGGATTGCCCCCTCGAACCGGAGCAGGCCCGCGGTGAAGTAGCAGCCCGCGAGGATGGCCGTGTCGATGAGGAGGATGATCCAGAAGTTGGCCCGGCGCAGGATGGAGAGCTGCTGGGGTGCCCCGGCCACGAAGTCGTTCGTGGACGCTCCGAACGCCGCGCCGCTGTGTTCAGTGGCCCGGCCTGATGGGGTCTCGGGTGAGGTGTTCTTCATCGCAGCGACAGGTACCTCCTGAGGGTGGCGAGCTTCTCGCCCTGTCCGGGGTCTGCGGCCGCATGCTCCCGGTACTCCATGAAGAACGACGCCACGACGCCCACGAACAGACCGGCGAGCCCGGCGAGGACCACCATGAGGGTCCGCCTGGGCTTGGAGTGTTTCTCGGGCGGCACGGCCCGCTCCACCACCTGGATCACCACGGCGTCCCGGGCCTCGTCGAGCTTTGCCGCCTGGTACTGGCTGAGCAGCAGCCCGTAGAGCGTCTCGCTGAACTTCAGGTCCCGCATCCTGCGGGCGTATTCCGTGCTGGCCGCAGGCAGGTTGCCCGTGGGCACCATCACGCCGCCGTCGTCGCTCGCGGCCTCGAGCTTGGAGAGCTGCTGACGCAGGGCGCTGAGCTCCTCCCCGGCCCGGACGATGTCCGGGTTCTGCGGAGTGGAGTAGGTCCTCATCACCCTGACCTGCACCTCCTTGGCCGCGATCTGTGCCCGCAGCGCTGAGATCCCGCCGATGACTGCCTCGGCCTGGGCGTCGATCTGGACAGCCCCGCTCTTCTCCTGGAACCCCTTCATGGCCTCTTCGGACTTGGACAGGGCGTCCTTCGCGTCTGCGAGCTGCTCCTCGAAGAAGAGCCTCCGCTGGGAGGCCTCGGTGATGGAGAGACCCTTGTTCAGGTTGCGCAGCTCCTCGATGAGCGCGTTGGCCATGTCGGCGGCGCGCTTCGGGTCTTTGTCCTGGACACCCACCGTGATGATGCCGCTCTTGATGTGGTTGCCGGTCCTGATGTTCTCCTTCAGGGCGCGCCGCGCATCCTCCCGGGATTCCACCCCGTAGAGCTTCATGAGGTCGAACCGGTCCATGACCTTGTCGAGCACCGGCCTGCTCCTGACGAGCTCGATGAAGAGGTCGTTGGGCGACTTGGCCCCCGGCGCCGCCCCCAGCAGGACCGACGCGGGGCCCAGCTGGTTCATGATCTGGGCGGCCATGGAGGAGCTGGTCTGCGGGGAGAGGATCCGCGTCTCGGCGAGGAAGACCGGGGGCATGAGGAGGCTCACGACGGCGGTCACCACGGCCGCTGCGGCGGCCAGGCCCACGATGAGCCGCTTGTGCTTTGCCAGGACGATGAGGAGGTCGATCAGATCGATCTCGTCCTCGTCGTTCCTGCTGTCCGGCCTGTCCTCACCCACTGCTCGACCCCTTCTCACGCAAGCGCGTCCGCGCTCACAGGAACGTCTCCGCGAACCCCACCTTCCAGACTCCCTCCTCCCTGAACATCCGGAGTATCAGGGGGTTGCCGGCCTTTCTGTGGGTTATCCTGATGTCGGCCCTGTCATCGTCCAGGGTCACCGATTCCCACCTGCTCTGCTCCAGGATCATGCGGGGGTCGAACCTCTCCAGGAAGGAGTCCCAGTACGCCCTGGACAGCTTGCCGCCCGTGGCGAAGTCCCGGGCCACTGCATCCGAAGTCACGGAGTCGGGACCGGAACCCTCAGTGATCCTGCCGATGATGGCGCCCTTGGATTTCTGCGAGAGGTGTGACCAGACCTGCGCGTAGTCCTTCTTCTGCAGGGACGTGAACAGCGCCTCGGCCGGCCTCAGGACCGGGTCGATATCCGGCCGCGACTCCCCTGCCGCCGCGGGAACCGAGAGGATGAGCGCAAGGGCCAGCGCGGTGAACAGGCCTCGTATGATGCATGGACAATGCATGACCCTGTGCATGGTGATCGGTCCGTTTCTCGAGTCAGTTTTTGGGAACCGTGGTTAGTCCGGGGGACACATTCACTGCGGGATGCCCTGCAGCCCTTCACGGATTCGCGGCGGACAACTCTCAGGCCGCGATGGGCGCCCCCCCGCGGCGGTGCACTGCGCCTCAGTGCCGGGAGGTCGAAGAACCGTCGTCGTTGTTCGCAACGATGGCGATGGTCACGCCGGTGGCGACCACCACCGCGGCGGTGATGATGGTGCCGGTGGAGAGCTTCGCAGTCGTTTCCTCGCCCGCCTGGGCTCCAGACGTCTTGGCGTTCTCCACGGCCCGGTCCGCGAACTCGCCGAGGTCCTTGGAGGGCTCCTTGGCAGCAGCCGGAGGTGCAGCGGTGTCCTGCGCAAAGGTCTGTGCTGCAAGACCGGGCAGGAGAACCATGCTGAACACAAAGAGACCCATGGCGATTACTGTGGTGGTCCAGCGCATGACGTTCTTCATCCCCCTCCTCCTTCAGCCGACCGCGCGTCGGCATGTTCCCACGCATTCACATCCCTGTGGTCACGATCCATGGCAGGGCATGTCACATAACCCTTTGCGCTATTATAGTGCCTTGGCAGAAAAATGCAACACCTCGCATCAGGGCTTCCGGGTCTTTACGGACACAGCCTCCCGAGCCGCTCGCACGCCTCTTCCAGCACGGGGTTTTCCTTGGCGAAGCAGAAGCGTGCGAGGTTCTCCCCCGCGTCGTCGTGGTAGAAGGCCCGGCCGGGCACGCACGCCACACCGGTGGAGCGCAGCAGGTGCATGACCTTCTCCTTGCCGTCACCGCCCGGCAGCCGCGAGATGTCCGCCAGAACGTAGTACGCGCCCCGGGGCACGCAGGGGGTCAGACCGGCCCGGTCGAGGGCCGAGCAGATCTTCTCCCGCTTGGCCGCGTAGTCGCGGGCCAGCCGCTCGTAGTAGTCGTCGCCGAGCCCCGTGAGACCCCGGGCCGCGCCGATCTGCAGGGGAGAGGGGGTGCACACGTACACCAGGTCGTTGAAGTGGCCGATGGTCCGGCTCCAGCGCGCGTCGCAGATGCAGTACCCCACCCGCCAGCCCGTGATGCTGAAGGACTTGGACACGCCGGATATGGTGATGGTGCGCTCCCGCATGCCCGGCAGGGTCATGGGCGGGACGTGCCGGGCGCCGTCGAAGAGGAAGTGCTCGTAGATCTCGTCCGTGAACACGAAGATGTCGTGGCGCCGGGCGAAGTCGGCGACCATCTCCAGCTCGCCCTGGGTGAAGACCTTTCCCGACGGGTTGGCCGGCGTGTTCACCATGATGCCCCTGGTGCGGGGCGTGACGACCCGCTCGAGGTCGTCGCGGGTGAAGGTCCAGTCGGGCTGCTGCATCCTGACATAGGTCGGGACCCCGCCCGTGGCGATGATCGTGTTCACGTGGTAGCCGTAGTACGGCTCGAAGAGGATCACCTCGTCTCCGGGCTCCAGCAGGGCCAGGCAGGCGCAGTAGAACACGCCCGTGGAGCCCGCGCTGGCGATGACCTCGCTCGAAGGGTCCACGTCGATCCCGTACCACCTGGCGTACGTGCGGGCGATGGCCTCCCGGAGCTCCATGAGACCCGCGTAGTGGGTGTAGGTGTTGAAGCCGTCCTCCATGGCCCGACAGGCCCCCCGGCGCACCACCGGGGGCACCTCGGTGTCGCACACGCCCTGGGCGAGGTTGATGCCTCCTGAGCGCTCGCACTCGATGGACATGTTCCGGATCTCCGACTGGAGGACCCACTGCTGCCGACTACTCAGTCCCAGTGCCATCGCTTTCGTCCTTCCTCCCTCGTGAAGGGCTCACGCCCCGTAGAATCTCCTGGCCACCTCGATGACGTACCCCACGTCGTCGTCGTCGATCTCCACGTTCATGGGCAGTGAGCAGACCTCCCTGCTCAGGGCCTCGGTCTCGGGGAAGCCCCGATCCTCGAGCCCCAGGGCCTGGTGCCGGTAGTAGGGCTTGCGGAACTGCGTGAGCACCTCGATCCCGCTGGCCTTCAGGTAATCGGAGAACTCGCTGCCCTGCTTCGCCCTCACCGTGTAGTTCTGGTACACGTGGTCCCGCCTCGGGTCGTCGTAGTGGGGAAGCACCAGGTCGGGCAGGTCGCACAGCGCCTCCCGATATCGTTCTGCGATGGCCTTGCGTCGTTCGATCCAGGCGGGGAGGTACCTGAGCTTCACGTCCAGGAAGGCGGCCTGCATGTTGTCCAGCAGGCAGGTGAAGCCGTGGCCGTGGTATTCGCCGGTGTCGCGGTCCTCGCCGTTGAACCTCATCCGCGTGGCGAAGAGCGCCACCTCGGGGTCATCCGTGGTGATGGCCCCGCCGTCGCCGTAGCCGCCCAGGATCTTGAAGGGGTAGAAGCTCCAGCAGCCGGTCAACCCCCAGGCACCGGCCATCCTCCTGAGCCCGGTGCGGGCGTCGCGCATGCTGGACCCCAGGCTCTGGCAGGCATCCTCCACCACCACCAGGCCGTGGCGCTCCGCGATCTCCCTGACGCGCTCCATATCTGCCATGTAGCCGCTCAGGTGCACCGGAATGATGCCGCGGGTGCGGGGTGTGATCGCCTCCTCGATGCGGTCGCAGTCGATGTTGAAGTCCTTTCCCACATCCACCAGCACCGGGATCGCTCCCGCGTTCACCACGGCCGAGCAGGTGGCCACGAAGGTGTGGGCCGGCACGATCACCTCGTCCCCGGGCCCGATGCCGGATGCCCGCAGGGACAGGTGCAGGGCGTCGTAGCCGCTGTTCAGGCCCACGGCGTATGCCGTGCCCACGAACCTGGCCAGGTTCTCCTCAAACCGCCTGAGCTGCCCCCGGTCGATGAGGTCGCCCTTCTCCATGACCTCGAAGTAGGCGTCGTCGAGCTCCTTCCTGATCATCCGGTAGAGTTTCCCCGGTTCGACAAACCGTACCCTGCGCATCCTTCCTTCCCTTCTCCTTATCCGAGCCTCTGCACTGCCTGTACGATGTCCCCGGCCGCCGGATAGTATGCCTCTTCCAGGGCCGCGCTGGCAGGCGCCGGGCAGTCCGGCAGGGCCACCCGCGCCACGGGCGCCTTCAGGGCGTCGAACGCCTCCTGTGACGCCAGGGCGGCGATCTCGGCGGACACGCTGAAGGATTGCCAGCCCACATCCGCCACCACGAGACGCCCGGTCCTGCGCACCGAGTCGAGGATGCATTCGCGGTCAAGGGGCTTGACCGTCCTGATGTCGATGACCTCGACATCCACGCCCGCGGCGGCGAGTTCGTCCGCCGCCTTGACGGCCTCGTGCACCATGAGGGAGAGCGCCACGATGGTCACGTCCGTGCCCTTCCTCCTGATGCAGGCCCTGCCGATCTCCACCCGGTACGGCTCCCGGGGGACCGGTTCGACGTGGCCGTAGAGCAGGCGCTCGTCCATGAACACCACCGGGTTGGGGTCGTCTATGGCGGCCAGCATGAGCCCCTTGGCGTCGTATGCCGTTGCCGGCATCACCACCTTGATCCCCGGGACATGGGCGAAGAGGGAGTGGATGGCCTGGGAGTGCTGGGCCGCCTGCTCGCCCCTACGGTTGACGATGCCCCAGAACACCACGGGCACGCTCACGCGGCCGCCGTTCATGAAGAACCAGTTCGCGGCCTCGTTGACGATGGGGTCCATGGCGTAGAGCATGAAGTCGGCCCTGGGGTGCACCACCACGGGCCGCATGCCCGCGATGGCCGCGCCTACGGCCGCGCCGGTGATAGCGTTCTCGGACACGGGGGTGTCGATGACGCGCGTGGCGCCGAAGCGCTCCAGGAGCCCCCTGGCCGTGTTGCCAACGTACCAGGGGCTCTTCACGCCCTGGCCGATGAGGAAGACCGAGGCGTCGGACTCCATGGCCTGGTGGAGGGCCTCGTTGATGGCCAGGCTGTAGGTGAGCGTCCTATGCGAAGACATGGCGCATCAGCTCCCTGGCGTCGGGCCTCTTTGAATCCCTGGCGAACGCGAGGGCCTCCCGGACCTCTGCGGTCGCCTCGTCCCTGAGTGCCTGCAGACCCCCCTCGTCCATGACCCCGCGATCCCTCAGGGAGCGCTCGAATCTGTCGATGGGGTCCTTCCCGATCCACTCCCGGACCTCCTCAGACGGCCTGATGTCGGTGTGGAGGCCCTGGACATTGTCGTCCGGCCCCACGTGGCCGCGGAACCGGTAGGTGAGGAACTCCATGAACACGGGGCCGCTGCCGCCGCGGCAGGCCCCAACCGCCCCGCGGGACGCGTCGAGGACCTGCAGGACATCGTTACCGTCCACCGTGACGCTGTGGATGCCGAAGGGCTCGGCGATCCTCGCGATGGGGAGATCCACCCGGCACTCCCGGATGGGCATGTGGGTGGCATAGAGGTTGTTCTCGCAGGCGAAGATGACCGGGAGCCTCCTGAGTGCGGCGAAGTTCAGGGACTCGTAGAGGACGCCCTCGCCCGTGGCGCCGTCACCGAAGAAGCTCACCGACACCCTGCCGTCGGCTCGGATTGAGGACGCCAAGGCCGCGCCCATGGCGAGCGCGATTGTCCCGGCCACGATGGGCGCCGAGCCCAGCATGCCCATGTCCGGGTCGATGAGGTGCATGGAGCCGCCGCGCCCCCGGGAGCACCCCGTTTCCCGGCAGTAGACCTCCGCGGCCAGGGCCTTCATGGAGCCGCCCTTGGCCAGGAAGTGCCCGTGGGAACGGTGGTTGCCGAACACGTAGTCGTCCCGGGACAGGGCGGCGCAGAGACCCGCGGCAACGGCCTCCTGGCCGCTGGTGAGGTGGCAGGGCGTGCGGATCTCGCCCGAGAGGATGGGTTCCACCAGCGCCTCCTCGAAGAGGCGGATGCGGAGCATGGTCCTGAGGAGGCCGATGCAGAGGTCGGGGTCGGTCATGGCGCTCATTGTACCAGGAGAGTCCTCACGGTGTGGAAGAGAATCTTCAGGTCGGTCAGGAACGACTGCTCGCGCACGTACTGCATCTGCAGCCGGATCTTGAAGGGCCGGATCTTCTCGAGGTAGTCCCTGTCCGGGTCCTCGCTGCCCGCGAGCAGGGCGCCCTCGTCCACGTTCCAGATGGACGCCCAGTCGGTGATGCCGGGCTTCACGGACAGGATGATCTTCTCCTCGTCCGTGTAGAGGTCGGTGAACTTCTGCACCTCGGGCCGGGGCCCCACCAGGCTCATGTCGCCCCTGAGCACGTTGAAGAGCTGGGGCAGCTCGTCGAGCTTGTGCCTGCGGAGGAAGGCGCCGGTGCGGGTGATGCGCGGGTCGTCGTCCGAGGTGGATGACGCGCCGAGCCTCTCCGCGTCCACGACCATGGTGCGGAACTTGTAGATGCGGAAGGTTCTTCCGTGCAGGCCGACGCGCTCGCCGCGGTAGAAGACGGGGCCGTGGTCTTCGCATCTGATGCGCCAGCCGATAAAAGCCAGAATGGGTCCAAGCACCAGAAGGGCCATGGCACTTGATATGATATCAAACACCCTCTTCATAAGATTTTCCGTACGAAACATCTCTCCCCGTTAAGATGTACCTGCTGAACAGTCTCGTGTACAAGCTTCTCAGCTTGATCCCCTCACCTGCAGCCTTGAACCCCATCTTCTCAATGAGCCGTCTGGACGGCTCATTTTCTTTTCGCACCACATACCAGAGTTGCCGGGGAAAATCAGTGTGTTCGTGAACGATATGTTGCAGGGCATGGGAGGCCAGATGATTCCCCCTGTGTGCGCTCATTGTCCCGATCGGGCCAATCTGCAAATCACTGTCTTGCATAAAGGGAAACCTGAAGTGAGCAGGGAGGATCACAGTATAATGTGCAAGCTCTCCGTCCTCGTTCCTGATCAGTAATATTCGGTACTCCGTGCTTTTGAATATGCGGGTCCAGTGGAAAAACCACCACATGACAAAGGCAGGTGTCAGCAGCCCTTTGGGTGCCAGAGAAAGGAACCCCGGCTTCCAGGTTTCAAGAGAATACCCTGTCCCCAGGGGGACCTGACAAGCTTTCAAGGAAACTGATTTCGATTGATAAACAATATATCTCTGGACAGATGTCTTCTGGACCATTCTTTCAAGGTGGTTGACCAACCCGCCATATACTCGCTCGAAAGAGAACCGATCACGATATGCTGCTCTCGCATTCCGGCATATTCCATCTCTCAGCACTGTATCACCCGACAATGCCTTTATGCAATCATACAGAGTCCTCCCGGCCTCTTCCCCATATCGCATTCCCACACCATGCCGGTCGATAAGAGACGCAACCTCCCCCCGCAGAGGGCTTAGAACAGGCAATCCAAGGAACAGGGAGTCGATGACCTTATTGGGTATGCTCATACGGAAATCTTCCGTGCTATGATAGGGGGCAATCATTGCCGTGCATCTTTGTGCCAGTGCTATCGTCTTCGACCGATCAATCCAGCCGGGGAATCGAACGTTTGAGAGATGCGACATCATCGATCTCAACTCTGTTGAAAGACTGCCGTCTCCACAGATGACAAACTCACAAGGTACATCCCCTTCAAAGGTCAACGCAGCCGTGTCTCGAATGGGATGAAAGTCAAAGGCTGATGAATGGCTCCCCACAAAGCATACACGGGGCCTGCCGTCATCGAAGATCCCCTGTTCGTCCCACCACCTTCGTGACTCTTCCAGTTGTGAAGGAGAAATCTGATCCGCCGGCGATGTGAGAGGGAACACTCCATCCATATCCGTTCTTGCCCGTCCAGCTATCTTCAAAGCCCAGTCGAGAAACGTATCCGTCATTGCGGAAAGCCCTGTGACATCCCGCATCGCCCTCCTGGCGAGGTAAAAGAAAGGCTGGATTGCTATCCTTCCTGGGACTTTCAAAAAAGATGGCAGAGGATTGAGAAATATTGACGGCCACTGGTCTTTGACATCCAACAGGGAAGGAATCCCCCTCTGATTAAGCCAACGGGCTAATACCGCTGCAGCCTCAATCGGAGGGTACCCGATAAAAGCAACATCAGGCAATACATCAACCTGCTTAAGCATCATCTTGATATTGCATGCCAATTGAGCATGATCGAGAAGACGGTCAAACCCGATGTTACGATCGTAACCGCGACTGGATATCAATCGGATTTCCAGATTCTCTGAAATTTGAATCTTCTGCCCTGGATGAATGCGGTGACGCTTCTCCTGGTGGGAAAATGAAGGACTCCATATAACGACTTTATGTCCAGCCTTGGTAAGGGAATTGCTTAAGTTCATTGCCCGCATGGGTCGGGCATTCTCACCATCAATGGGTAGAGGCTCGCCGGTTTGGAAGATCCAGATGTTCAATGGATACATGCTTACATTAGATTGCTACTTAAAGATCATTTCAAGCCTGCTTGCAGATTTTAGTGTTATAAAGGGTACCTCTAAAAATCCCTTGGACTAGCGCAGATATAAATTGCATTAACCCATTGAATATGTTATATAAATGGCATTAATTAAGTCAGTTTGGAGGGGGTCATGAAGCAGCTGGGATTGTTCGACTGGCA
>CAZNGL010000061.1:0-15542 GCA_964572405.1 uncultured Bacteriovoracaceae bacterium | reverse complement strand
GCTTCCAGATCTTCGTGCAGTCCTACCTGCCCGCCGTGAGCTCGGTGAACCAGGACCTGCCCCGCGTGGTACGCATGTACGAGAGGTTCTCCGTCATGATCCTTGCCCTGACAGTCCCGGCGTCCATGATCCTCGCGCTTTTTTCCCGTGACATCATTGCCCTGCTCTACGATCCGCGCTATCAGGACGCCTGCATCTCCCTGTTCTGGTTCAGCATCACCGGCATCCTGCTCATCCTGAACGCCGTGAACAGCAACACCTTCATCGCCATGAACAGGCTCAGGTACGAGACCATATCCATGGGGATCAGCCTGGTGCTGGTCATGGCGCTGGTCCCCCTGGGCGCAGTGTACCACGGCCTGAGCGGTGCCGCCGCGGGCATGTTCGCTGCCGTCGTGGTGGTGGCGCTGGCCCAGACGGTCTTTCTCCGGGCAGGTCTCGGGTTCCCGGTCTGGAATATCCTGAGGCCCTGGTACCAGATTGCGGGGACGTGCGGGGTCATTGCCTGCATGTACTACATGCTGCGCCCCGTGCTTTCCAGCACCAGGTTCTTCAATATCCCGTTCCTCGTCGTCCTGGGCATGGCAGGGCTGGCGGGCTCCCTCGCCCTCTTCTCCGTGCTGCAGGGGCCCCGCCCGTTCAGGGACCGCCCCCTTTCGCCCCGGACGGCAGGCATGGGGGACGGATCACTGACCCACACGCACGAGGAATGAGGTTCGAGGCCTGAGATGAAGCGCTTTTTGAAAGGGTTGGCCTTCAGATACCCGAGGCTGTTCAGGATGTACGTCCGGATCTGCGGCATCGGCAACGACGAGTATGCCGAGTACCTCCGGCGCACCGGCTATTTCCACGCCATGGGCAGGCACTGCCTCATCAACCACGACGTGAGCGTGACCGACCCGGCCTACGTGCGGCTGGGGAACAACGTGTGCCTCTCCAGCTGCACCCTCATCGGACACGACGCCTCCATCGCGGTCCTGAACAGGGCATATGGCCTCCGCCTCGACTCAGTCGGAAAGATCGACATCAGGGACAATGTCTTCGTCGGGTTCGGCGCCATCGTCCTGCCCTCGGTCACCATCGGCCCCAATGCCATCGTGGCAGCAGGGGCGGTGGTCACCCGGGACGTGGCCGAGGGAGACATCGTGGGCGGTGTCCCGGCGCGTCCCATCGGCCGCGTGGATGACCTGGTGAGGCGGCTTTCCGAGCGGACCGAAGCCTACCCGTGGGCGGACCTCATCCGCCGGCGGGAAGGCGGCTTCGACCCGGACATGGAGCCGGAGCTGATCAGGCGGCGCGTCGCATACTTCTTCGGGACCGACGAGGGCGGGAAAGGGTGAACATGCCAGGAAGGATCCTCAGGACAGCCATCGCCTTCCTCTCCGTGGCGATGCGGCCGCTGGGACCCCTATGGGACCTCTTCGGACGGGTCTACTACCCGGCGCGGCTCAAGTCCGATCTGCGGGTCATGGACCTGTCCGTGCAGTGCGACGGCAGGGTCAGGGTGCACGGCACCAGGGACGTGCGCATCGGCAGGAGGTGCAGGCTGGGCAGGGACACGGAGTTGGAGACCCGGGGGGCGGGGCGCATCGTCCTGGGCGACGACATCCGGATCAACAGGGGCTGCACGCTGGTGTCCTACGCGCAGATTGCCATCGGCGACTTCGCCATCATCGGCGAGTACGTCACCATCAGGGACGCGAACCACGGCATGAAGGCGGACGAGCCCATGCGGTACCAGGCGCATGACTCTGCCCCCGTCGCCATCGGCAGGGACGTGTGGATCGGCCGGGGGAGCTGCGTGCTCCCCGGGGTCACCATCGGCGAGGGAGCGGTGATCGGCGCGAACAGCGTGGTGAGCAGGGACATCCCGGCGTTCTCGGTGGCCGCGGGCGCTCCTGCAGCGGTCATCAGGAAAAGGAAGTAGGACCCTCGAGGAGATCGAACATCACATGAAGATCGCATACCTGGCCCCCGAGATCCCCGCCCTGTCCGCCACCTTCGTCTACGGCGAGATCCTGGAGATGGAGCGCAACGGGCTCGTTGTCGTGCCGATCTCTGTCCACGTGCCCGGGGCCATGGCCGTCGAGGAAGCGGCCCGGGAACTCGCGGACAGGACCTGCTATCTCTACCGTTCTGGTCTGAGAGTCTTCCTCGTGGCCGCAGGCGCACTGCTGCGCGCGAACCCTTCGAGGTTCCTCCGGACCCTGCTCTGCGCCGTGACGGACGCCCTGCATGCAGGGGCGCTGAACCGCGTTGCTGCCGGCCTCGTCTACCGGTTCCTGGCCGCCGCGGCGGTGGCGCGCATCCTGGTGGACCAGGGCTGCTCGCACATCCATGCCCATTTCGCACACGTACCCACGGACATCGCCATGTACGCCTCCCTGCTCGCGGGCGTCCCGTACAGCTTCACGGCCCATGCCAACGACATCTTCGTGCGCTCGTGGCTGCTGGGCGTGAAGGTCAGGCGGTCCGCCTTCGCCGTGGCCATCTCAGCGTACAACCGGGAGTTCCTCAGGGCGAAGGGCGCGCCTGCGGACAAGATCCACGTGGTGCACTGCGGCGTCGACCCGGCGGCCTTCGTTCCCCGTACACCCCCGGAGCCGCACCAGGGGATCAGGATCGGGTCCCTGGGCAGGATGGTGGACAAGAAGGGATTCGACGTGCTCATCAGGGCGTGCAGGGTCCTGAAGGACAGCGGCGTGGGCTTCACCCTCGAACTCGCGGGCGACGGCCCCCTGAGGGAGGAACTCGCCAGGTATGCCCGCTCCCTGGGGCTCACGGGCGAGGTAACATTCCCCGGGCCCCTTGCGCACGACGCCGTGCCTGCCTGGCTCAAACAACTCGACGCCTTTGTCCTGCCGTGCAGGAGGGACCACGAGGGCGACATGGACGGCATTCCGGTGGTGCTCATGGAGGCCATGCTCTCGGGGGTCCCGGTGGTGTCCACCAGGATCAGCGGGATCCCGGAGCTCATCGAGGACCGGGTGAGCGGGTACCTCGCGGACCCCGAGGACGAATACGGACTCGCCTCGGCCGTGCGGGAGGCGGCCGCGGACGTGCGGCACCGGGACCATATCGTCTCCAATGCCATTGCCAGGGTCAAGGACCGCTTCGACCTTTCCCGGAACGCCCGGGCGCTGGCCGGCCTGTTCAGGGGGGGACAACGGTGAGCCTGCACGAGCCCAGATACGTCATCATCTGCCCGGTGAGGAACGAGGAGCAGTTCCTCGGGCGGACCATCGCGAGCATCGCTGCCCAGAGCGTCCTTCCCGCCCGGTACATCATCGTGGACGACGGCTCCACGGACCGGACGCCTGAGATCATCAGGGAGGCCTGCGCCGCGCACCCCTGGATAGCCTCGGTCCGCAGGCAGGACCGCGGGGAGCGCAGGGTGGGCCCCGGCGTGGTGGAGGCCTTCTACGACGGCTACCGCGCCGTGGGTGGACAGGAGTACGATTTCATCTGCAAGATGGACGGCGACCTCACCATCGGTCCGCGCTACTTCGAGACCCTCTTCGCCAGGTTCAGGGATGACCCGTACCTGGGCGCTGCCAGCGGCAAGCTCTTCCTTGACCTGGGTGACGGCGGGCTCGTGGAGGAGCGCATCACCGACGAGAGCGTGCTCGGCGGGGTCCTGTGCCTGAAGAGGCAGTGCTTCGAGGCCATCGGCGGCTTCGTGCAGCAGGTGATGTGGGACGGCATCACCTTTCACCGGTGCCGCATGGAGGGCTTCCGGACCAGGAGCTTCCGGGACAGGGACCTCATGATCTACGACCACCGCATCATGGGGTCGTCCCACAAGAGCATCTTCCACGGCCGCACCCGGTGGGGCCGGGGACAGTACTTCATGGGCACCCACCCCCTGTACATTCTCGCCGTGGGCGCATACCGGATGCTGGAGCGGCCCTTCGTCGTCGGGGGTCTCCTCATCCTGTGGGGCTACATCAGGGCATGGATCGAGAACGCCCCCCGGTACGACCACCCGGGGTTCAGAAGATCGCTCCACGCCTGGCAGATGGAGCGGCTCGGCCTTGGCAGGAGGCTCGAGGTCATCCCGCCCGCCCCGTCCGTGCAGGGGCGGTCATGACGGAAAGGGTGCCGGGACAGTCGCCCATGGTTGACCTCTCCATCATCATCGTGTCCTTCAACACCCGGGACGTGACCAGGAGATGTCTCCGGTGTGTGGAGCAGTTCCGGCCCGGCTGCACCCATGAGGTCCTGGTGGTGGACAATGCGTCAACGGACGGTTCTCCGGACATGGTGGAGCAGGAGTTCCCCGGGGTGAAGCTCGTCCGTCTCTCCCGGAACAAGGGATTTGCCGGCGGGAACAACGAGGGAATCCGCAGGGCCTCGGGCAGGTACCTCCTGCTGCTCAACTCAGATGCCTTCGTCGGCCAGGGAGTCATCGACGCCACCCTTGCCTACATGAACGAACACCCCTCTACCGGGGTGCTGGGGTGCGCGCTCACCAATCCGGACGGCTCACCCCAGCCCTCGGCCCGGATGCTGCCCGGCCTGGTGAACAAGGTCTTCGTCATGACCGGGCTCACCGCCCGCTTCCCCTCATCGCGCCTCTTCGGCCGGGTGGACTTCTCCTGGTGGGACCATTCCCACCCGCTGCAGGTGGGGTGGGTGGTGGGGGCATACTTCCTGGTCCGCAGCGAGGTGATAGACGCCATCGGACTGCTGGACGAACGCTACTTCCTGTACTTTGACGAGATCGACTTCTGCAGGGCAGCGGCCCTTGCGGGCTGGGCGGTGGTCTTCTACCCGCATGCCCGGGTGGTGCACCTCGGAGGGCAGAGCACGGCCCGGTCAGGCGCCGGGGTGACCGCCACGGGGAGGCAGCTCCTGGCTCACCGCATCAGGAGCGAGTTCAGGTACTACCGGAAGTGGGACGGACTCGCTTGCGTGCTCCTGAGTGCCGGCACGGAGGTCCTGTGGAAGGCGGCGGTCTTCCTCAAGAACCTGCCTTTCCGCTCCGCCGGGGCACGGCAGAAGAGACAGGAGGCCCTGATCACCATGGACCTGATCCTCACCACCCTCGCCCGGGACAGGTTCGGGAAGGGGGTGGACTCGTGAACCCTCCCACGCGGCTCCTCCACATGATCAGCAGGCTGCGCCTCGCCCTGGACAGCTCCTTCTACCCGGAATACCTCAGGAGGCAGGGCGTGCGCATCGGGCGCAATTCCAGGGTGCTCTACCCGTCGTACATCGACGGGCGCCTCCCGTACCTCCTCGAGATAGGGGACGACGTCACCGTGTCCCTGTTCGTGACCATCCTGACCCATGACGCCGCCACGGCCTTTGCGGGGGACCTCATCAAGGTGGGCAGGGTCACGATCCGCGACCGCAGCTTCATCGGCGCCAACTCCACCATCATGTGCAACGTGACCATCGGGCCGAACTCCATCGTGGGCGCGGGCTCGGTGGTGACAAGGGACGTTCCTCCGGACACGGTCTGCGCGGGCAACCCCGCGCGGGTTGTGTGCTCCACGGAGGAATTCGTGAGGCGTCACAAGGAGCTTGGCAGGCGGCTTCCCCTCTTCGAGGCCTCGAACTACCCGCATCCCCACATCCCCGAGGCCGGGAAAGAGGAGCTCAGGCGCGCCCTTGCCGGGACATACGGGTACTTCTGCTCGCGGCTGCCCAAGGGGGAGGGCTAGGGGCCATGTTCGAGAACATCCGGCAGGATCTCAGGGCGTACAGGGGAGACTGGTCCTCCCAGGGCTTCTGGGTCATGCTCGTCTACCGGTTCGGCAGGTGGAGGTACACGATCCGGACCCCCCTCGTGCGGAAGCCCTTCTCGTTCGTCTACAAGGTGCTCTTCAAGCTCGTGCAGGTCATCACGGGCATCGAGCTGCCCTGCGAGGTCAGGGTGGGCAGGAACTTCCGCATCGATCACTTCGGCGACATCATCGTCAGCGGTTTCGCCAGCTTCGGCGACGACTGCGTGATCCGAAACGGCGTCACCGTGGGCCTGAGGAGAACGGACGAGCCTGCGGCCCCCCGGGTCGGCGACAACGTGGACATCGGCGCCGGGGCGAAGGTCCTGGGCAACATCACCATCGGGAACAATGTCCGCATCGGGGCCAATGCCGTGGTGCTGACGGACGTGCCCGACGACTGCCTGGCAGTGGGCAACCCCGCGCGGATCATCCGGAAAGACCACGGGAAGGGGAACGGATAGTGGCACAGGACAGTCCCCGCATCGGGGTCGTGATCATCGGCGTCAACGTGGAGCAGTACGTGGGGGACTGCATCGACTCGGTGCTGCGGGCACGCTACCCGAGAGAATGCATTGAGATCGTGTACGTGGACGGAGGCTCACGGGACCGCAGCGCAATGGAGGCGCGCCGCTTCCCTGGGGTGCGGGTCATCGAGCTCAACGACGTGCATCCCACCCCGGGCAGGGGGAGGAATGCCGGGTGGAGGGCGTGCACGGCGGATCTCATTCACTTCCTCGACGCGGACACCCGGGTGGACCCGGACTGGTTCGCGCGGGCCGTGCCCCTGATACGCGGAGAGACCGCGGCGGTGTGCGGCATGCGCCGGGAGCGCTTCCCGGACAAGAACCTCTTCCACACGCTCACTGACCTGGAGTGGCGGTTCGAGACGGGTCCGTGCAGGTACTTCGGCGGGGATGTCCTCATCGCCAGGGAGGCCCTGCTGGCCACCGGTGGATTTGACGAGGAGCTCGTGGCGGGCGAGGACCCGGAGCTGAGCTATCGCGTCCGGCACAGGGGCTGGCGGATCCTGAGGATCGATGCGCCCATGACGACCCACGACATCAACATGTCCACCGTGGCGCAGTACGCGCGCCGGGCCTACCGGAGCGGGTACGCCTATGCGGAGATCGCCCTGCGGTTCATGGGCAGCACGGAGCGGCTCTGGCTCAGGGAGTTCCTCCGCATCACGGCACGCAGCCTCGCCCCCGTCCTGTTCGTGCTCCTGGGCGCCCTCGGCAGGTGGAGGCCGTTGTGGTTCTCTGCGGCCGCCTATGTGCTGGTGCGGCCCCTGACACGGGTCTCGTCCATCAGGGAACGCTTCGGCGCCGACTGGAGGACCTCCCTGGCGTATGCCTGCCATGCCTCACTGGTGGTCTTCCCCCAGTTCGCGGGGATCCTCAGGTACTTCTGGGCCGCAATCAGCGGCCACAGACTCAGGAACAGGGGCATCCAGCCCCGGGGATGACGCACGCCCGAGAGGACAGGATGGAACCCTTGAGGAAATCGCATTCATACCGATGAGAAAGAGAGGGTGCCCGTTCGTGAGCGCCCTTGCATCACGCTGGCAGGGGAGCAAGGAACACAAAATGACCAGTAATCACAAGTTGGTGAGGCATTCTTCAGGGTTCTCGGCCGTGATGAGCGGCTGTCTTGTCCTGGTGCTCCTCTGTTCGGCATCGGCCGTGTCCGCCGAGGTGTACTCGCCCATTCAGTCGCCCGCCCGCCCCTTCGGGCTCACCATCGTGGACCAGGTCCAGGTGGCGGGGTCGGATGCAAGCTCCGCCGGGTTCCAGAGCACCTACCTCCCGGTAATGGAGCAGTGGGGGGACATGGACCTCACCGCGGCCTCGTTCACCGAGCTCACCTCCACCATCGCGCTGGACCCCTCCATGATATCGCTGGCCACGGCCTATGACACGCGGGTGTACTTCATCGGGGACGCCACGAGCAAGCACAATGCCCTGGGGTTCAACACCGCGGGCGGCGGCATCTCCGGCGGCGACCCGCTGCTCATCTTCCCGGACGCCTCCGAGTCGCTGAAGATCGACAACAAGACGGGGCTCCGTGTCCCCACATCCAAGGACCCCCTCGTCCCCGGCAACTTCGTCGACCTCGGGACCCTGGAGGGCGGGACCCAGCTGGACTTCTTCCTCCTATCGCAGAGGACGCGGACTATCACCGACGTGTTCTCCACCGACACCTCCATCAACCCGGACGGGCTCCAGCACGCCATGGTCTTTGCCGTACCCGACAGCCCGTACCTCTTCATCGCCTTCGAAGACCAGTTCGGCGGCACGGCCAATTTCAGGGACAACCTCTTTGCCGTGGACATCGGCGCGGGCAACGTCCGCGCACTGACCAACATGCCCGAGCCCTCCACCATGCTCGTCCTGGGCTCGTTCCTCGCCCTGGTGCTGTACCGGAAAAAGGCCCTCGATCCCCGTTCTGAATCAAGAATCACCTGATGAGACTCACCCCCAAGCGCATCGTGCTGCTCTGCCTCGGGCTCCTGGTCCTGGGCATCGCCGCTGCCGCGGGCTTCTCCGGCTGGCGCTCCTACGTCATTGCCGCCCAGGAGAGACGCGCGTACGAGACCACCATGCGGCTGCTGGAGGAGTCCAGGCCCGTGGAGGCGCTCTCGGTCATCAGGACCGTGAAGTCCGCCTCCCCCGACTATGACGCCGGAAGGTGGCTCCCCCTGGAGATCCGTGCCCTGGAGCAGTCCCGGAACATCCACCGCCTGCTCTACCTCTACGCCCAGTATCCCCTGGAGGTCCTGAAGCAGGAGAAGGCCTCGGCGCTCATCGCCAGGACCCTGCTGGAGATGAGGAACATGGAGGTTTTCACCCAGGTGAGGGATGCATGGCAGGACCGGGCGAAGAGCCCTGAGGTGTGGTTCGCCCTGGATGTCGACGCCCTCCTTATGCAGGGAAAGGTCGATGAGGCCTCTGCCCTGCTCACCTCCCGCACCTTCGAGGGTGCGGCAGACTGCGGCAGGCTCATCAGGCTCGCCATCCTCAAATCGAACGAAGACATGGATGCGGCCTGGGAACTGCTCGAAGAGGCCTTCCGCGCGGACCCGCGCAACCCCGATGTCCGGTCGTTCCGCGCCCAGGTCCTCGAGCACGCCGGCGCCACGGCCCGGGCCCGCGTGGAGTATGTGGCCGCCCATCTCAGCGACCCCAAGAACCCGCTGCTGAGAGACCAGCTGGCCGAGTTCCACCGGAGGCACGGCAACTATGCCCTGGCGCTGAAGACCTGGATCGACGGCCTTTCCCCGTCCTCACTGGACTTCTTCTGGATCAAGGCCCTGTTCTGGGCAAAGGTGACCCACCCGGCAGAGATACCCGAGGACAGGGCCACGCCCCCTGCAGGTGAGTGGGCCTCGCTCATCCAGGCCATGCAGGGCATGGACTCCGGCGAGTTCTGGGACAGCAGCACGCTGAGAGGTGACGTGAACCTGGAGAAGCGCGCCGAAAGCAGGCAGGAGGTGTACTGGCTCAAAGTGCTCCAGGCGCTCAAGGCAGGATCCGAGGCCAGGGCCATGGACCTGCTCAAGGCACGGCCGTATCGATATGCATCGTTCCATCCGGAGCTGGAACGCGCCCTCCAGATCATCCTCGTCTACCGCAGGTGGGGGGTGATCGTGGACCCGGTGCCCGGCACCTCCAGGCCCGCCGCATCGAAACGGCTCGAACACCAGTTCTTCGAGACCCTCAACTCCCTGACCAGGGAGAAGGAAGGATCCCCCGGGCAGGGGGAGATCCCCCGGGATCTCGACACGCTGCTCAGGAGCGAGGAGGTCTTCAGCGCGGCATTCCTGGCGGGGGGGTGGCTGGAGGCGGCCCTGAACCTCCACAGACTCCCCGTCATACCGGAGTCGTTCCCCGACTGGGTGGCCTACGGCCTCACCCAGGCCCTTAGGTACAACCGGGGGAACAGGCAGGCCCTGGATTTCGCCCTGAAACAGCCGAGGACCCCGGAGCTCGATCTCCTCATCGCCGAGGTCATGCTCGCCGACAACCAGATGGACAGTGCCGCACCCAGGCTCCGCTCCCTTGCCCGCCAGGACGGCGCCGTGGGCTTCAGGGCTGCATGGCTCCTGAGCCTCGCCAGCCTGAAGGAAGGTGATCTCCAGGAGTCCCGGCGCATCGTCCAGGAGTACCGGGCCCTTTCCTCGAGCGTCACGGGGCAGGAGATCCTCGCCAGGATCGCCCTGAACGAGGGCGACACGGGGGAGGCGGAACGGGTCTATGCCCGGATCGCCGGGACGTCGCTGGAGGCCAAGGCCTACCTCGCCCGCAGGGCCTTTGCCCGCAAGGACTGGAAGACGGCACGGAAGTACACCGAAGAGCTGCTCGGGTACTTCCCGGACATGATGGAACTCCGCGAGAACATCCGGAGGATCGCCCGGGAGGAGAAGCGTGGCGGTCCGTGACATCGGCTTTCTCGCTGTTCTCCTCGTCATGGCGGCATACTGCTGGCTGAGAGACCCCGCGGGGATCGCGCCCCTGGAGAACACCCTGCCCATCCTGGTGTCCCTGCCCCTGTTCGTCTTTCTGGGAAGCCCCTGGAGGGTGCGCAGGGACCCCCCGCCGCTCTCCTACGGCAGCCTCGTGATGGGCATGGCCGGCTTTGTCATGGGCCTGCTGCTGGACATGGTCATCGTGCTGGCGTCCTGCTGGACCTTTCTCCTCTGGACATGGCTCAGATCCCGCATCGAGGATCAGGACCTGGCATCGGTGAGGAGGCTCATGGTCCTCCCCTTCCTTGCCTTTCCCTGGCTGTATCAGGAGGGGAACGTCATCGGGTGGTACTTCAGGCTCTCGGGGTCCTGGGCCACCGCGGGGATTTTCTCCGCCATGGGATTCACGGTACTGCACGACGGCACCCGGATCATGGTCCAGGGACTGCCCGTGGGCATCGGAGAGGCGTGCTCGGGCATCAACGTCCTGCAGTCCATGCTGATCGCGGGTTCGGCCCTGACCTACCTCTACCTGGGGAAGCACAGGGCCTACTGGTGGAACATCCTGGGACTCGTCATCATCGCGTGGGTCGCCAACACCCTGCGGATCGTCATCCTGTGTATCGCCGCCCTTACCCTGGGGCACGAATTCGCCATGGGGCTGTTCCACACCTGGGGCGGGTGGCTCCTGCTGTTCATCATGATGTGTTTTTCATGGGGCATCCTGTCGTTCCAGGCCGCCCTGATCAGGAGGCCGGCCCTCTGATGCAAGCCGTGCAGAGACCGCAGATCGTCACCGTCCTCATCTGCATTTATTGCGTCCTGAACGCATCAGACCTCGTCTCCACCTGGGTGTACTCTTCCCGGGGTCTTACGGGCGCGTTCGCGCTGGCGCTGTGGGCATCGCCCGTGGCGGTCTTCTGGTACCGCCAGTGGAAGGCCCCCCGGCCCTGGGAGGACCGGCCCTTCCTCCTCGGCCTGGCCCTGCTGTGTACCTTCCAGGGGATCCTGGGGTCGCTCCACGTGCTCGGCCATATCGGGCTGGCGCTCGCGCTGGCCTCGCTCATCCCGCCGTGTCCGGTGCATCCCGTCTGGCTCGCCTCGTCCCTGTCGTGGATGCCCGCCCTGGACTGGTTCGGGGGGAGGTTCTTCCCCGACTACGTGTCCGTGGTCCGCATCCTGACGGCCGCCCTGCCTGCCTGGGTCCTCATCCGTTCCATGCAGAACGTCTCCCGGAGTGTCCCGTGAACACCACCACCTCGGTCATCCTGTGGGTGGGACTGTGCCTGGCGCTCGCGCTGGGCATCGTGGTGGACCTGTTCCGCCCCGTCGAGGAGATGAGCAGGGTCCGCGCCATCCCGATGAACGGCCTGGGATTTTCGGGCGCCGATCTGCCCTTGAACGAGAGCGAGCTCTCGCTGTACAGGAAGGCGGAGGTGGTGAAGAGGTACTACCGGGTGGGAAAGAACCGGTTCATGCTCATCGCCATCGACGGGGCGCGGAACAGGCACGCGGTCCACGACCCCCAGTACTGCTTCCGGGGCGCCGGCTGGACGGTTCACGGCAGGGAGCGGTTCCCCATCGAGGGCGGCGAGGCGGTGCTGCTGCACCTGAGGAAGGACAATGCCCGCCAGGATGTGGCCTACTGGTTCTCCGACGGGAGGAGGCGCCACGGGTCGGTGGTGCGCTACTGGCTCCAGGCGACCCTCAGGAGGATGACCCTGGGCCGGTCCGGCAGGGAGCCCATCCTCGTCATGATCCAGTCCATGGACGACGAACCCATCGATGTGATGCAGGTCGTCGACCAGTTCGGGGCACTCTTCGAGATATGAGAAAGGCAGCTCGGCAGGTGACAGGAACACCCCGCATCGTGCTCGGCATACCCATCGACAGTCTCTCCATGGAGGAGGCGATCGAGGGCATCTTCCAGCTCGTGGACGACCATGCTGCCGATGGAAGGCCCCGCCTCGTGTGCACGGTGAACACGGATTTCATCGTGAACACGTTGAGGTGGAGCCTCTGGAGATCCCGGCATCCGGAGCTCCTGGAGGTCCTCAGGAACTCGGATCTCGTCACTGCCGACGGCATGCCCGTGGTGTGGGCCAGCAGGCTCCTCGGCCCGGCCATCCGGGAGCGGGTGACCGGCGCGGATCTCGTGCCCCGTCTGGCACAGGAGGCGGCCGTGCGGGGGAAGTCCCTCTATTTTCTGGGGGGGAACCCCGGGTCCGCCGAACGGGCCGCACGGGTGCTCACCGAGCGCAATCCCGGCCTGAAGACGGCAGGGTGGGACTCACCCATGGTACACACCGAGGGCCCGGGGCTCATCCATGCCCATGAGGACGACAGGGAGATCGTGGAGCGGATCAATGCGTCCAGGCCCGACATCCTCCTCATCGCCTTCGGGAATCCCAAGCAGGAGATCTGGTTCAACCTGAACCGGCACCGGCTGCAGGTACCGGTCTCCATCGGCGTGGGAGGCACCTTCGAGTTCATCACCGGGTCCATCCGGCGCGCGCCGGGATGGATGCGCGAATACGGTCTGGAATGGCTGTTCCGCTTCACCCAGGACCCCTCCCGCCTCTGGAAGCGCTATCTTGTGGACCTCGCCAAGTTCGGCCTGCTCCTATGGCCCTCGATCCTGCTCCACCTGTGCGCGAAGACGACCTCTCCCGGCGGTGAGGGGACGGGTCCCGGGGGCAATGGGCAGGCGCCTGTCGAGACCAGGACCGTCGGGAATGCCCTGGTCGTTGCCCTGCCGGGCATCATGGATACGGACGCGGCAGACAGGTTGGCTTCACTCCTGCCTGCGCTTCCGGACACCCACCTCGTCCTGGACGCCGGCGGTACGGTCTGTGTGGATTCGGCCGGCCTCGCGTTCCTGACGGGTGTCCTGGCACGCTGGGAGGCGCAGGGATTTCAGGTCCTCGTGGTGCGCATGTCCGGTGCGCTCAGGAGACAGGTGATCGCAAACCGCCTGGGGGACCTGTTCGCCGGACGGCTGTGCGCCGCCATGGAGGAGGCCCGTGCCCGTCTCGACGCAGGCGTCGCCAGGCGCGACCTTCGCGTGGAGCGCCGGGAGGGGGGTGCAGCCTGCACGATCCGGATATCCGGCGACCTGAAGCAGGCGCATGCCCGCTACCCGCAGGCAGCGTCCCTGGCATCCCTGGTGCACCAGCCCTCCTGCACCGTCGATCTTTCCGGGTGCACCTCGGTGGACACGTCGGGCATCTGCTTCCTGCTGCAGCTGCACGATGCACTGGTCAGGGGCGGTACCAGGGTCACCGTGGCCGGGGCCACAGGGGACGTGAGACAGATGATGAGGGTCGCCCGGGCGGATACCCTGCTCATGAAGCCCTGAGCCCCCGATGGGGGAGGAAATGCATGCCTTCAGGAAGACCCGGCCGGTGGCCGGGTTTTTTCATGTCCCCGATTCGGGGAGCGAGCATCGGGCCTCCTGCCTTTGTGCAAAGAAAAAGAGAGGAGGAGATTTCATGGGAAATTCCCAGGACAAGGGAAAGGAACAATAATAAAGGATGGTCTCCTGTGCATGATTCCAACCATCTGTGAAATGCTCATGCCCTATGTCAAAACAGTCAATCATGCAGGCATTGCACCGGATTTCTTTAAGCTCTTAGCCCCCTTCTATCCGAGACCTGCACAGGAGACACCACCTGTATACTCTTCGGGAAGGGAAAAATCAATGTGGAAATGACGCTCCTCCCTCCGCGTACCCGAAGGCGTACCCCTCAGCCGATTTCGCGGTGGTACTCCTGCAGCGACTTGACGATCCCTTTTCCCTGCCGGGATGCCGCGATGCCCTTGGCCGCCGCGATGGCTGCCGACAGTGTCGTGATGTACGGGACCTTGTAGCGGATTGCAGCCTTGCGGATGTACGAGTCGTCGTGCTTGCTGAGCTTGCCGCTGGGCGTGTTGATGACCAGGTCGTATTCCCGGTTCTTCACCCCGTCCACGATGTTCGGCCTCCCCTCGTGCAGCTTGAGGACCATCTCGGAGGGGATGCCGTTCTCCTGGAGAAAGGCGTGGGTGTGGCGTGTGGCCTTGATGCTGAACCCGAGCTCGCTGAAGAGCCTCGCCACCTCCAGCACGGCGGGCCGCTCGCGGCGGGACACGGTGATGAGCACGGTGCCCTCCCGGGGGAGATACTGGGAAGCGGCCTCGGATGCCTTGTAGAAGGCCAGGCCGAAGGAGTCCGCCATGCCCAGGACCTCGCCGGTGGAGCGCATCTCCGGCCCCAGGAGCGGGTCCACCTCGGGGAACATGGTGAAGGGGAAGACCGCCTCCTTGACCCCGTAGTGGTGGATGGGCCTGGCGTTGAGGTCGAAGTCGGCGAGCTTCTTCCCCAGGATGATCTGGGTGGCGATGGCCGCCATGGAAACGTTGCACACCTTGGAGACCAGAGGCACGGTGCGGGACGCCCGGGGATTGGCCTCAAGGACGTAGACCGTGTCCTTGTGGATGGCGTACTGCATGTTCATGAGGCCCACCACGCCGAGTTCGATGGCGATGCGCTTCGTGTATTCCCTGATGGTGTCCAGGTGCCGGGTCGGTATGCTGATGGGCGGGATCACGCAGGCCGAGTCGCCCGAGTGCACGCCGGCCTGCTCGATGTGCTCCATGACCGCGGGCACGTAGGCGTCGATGCCGTCCGAGATGGCGTCCGCCTCCGCTTCTATGGCATTGTCCAGGAACTTGTCGATGAGGATGGGCCGCTCCGGGGTCACGTCCACGGCAGCCTTCACGTACTCCCTGAGCATGTCCTCGTCGTGCACCACCTCCATGCCGCGCCCGCCCAGCACGTAGGACGGCCTCACCATGAGGGGGTAGCCGATGCGGTCGGCGATGGCGATGGCCTGCTCGAGGGTGCTTGCCATGCCGGACTCGGGCATGGGGATACCCAGCCTGTTCATCATGGTGGCAAAGCGGTCTCGGTCCTCGGCCAGGTCGATGGTGAGCGGCGAGGTGCCAAGGATCTTCACCCCGGCCATTTCCAGCTCGCCCGCGATGTTGAGCGGGGTCTGTCCCCCGAACTGGCAGATCACGCCCTGGGGTTTTTCCTTCTGGTAGATGCTCAGCACCTCCTCCACGGTCAAGGGCTCGAAGTAGAGCTTGTTGGAGGTGTCGTAGTCCGTGGACACGGTCTCGGGGTTGCAGTTCACCATGATGGACTCGTAACCCATGGCCTTGATGGCGAAGGCCGCGTGCACGCAGCAGTAGTCGAACTCGATGCCCTGGCCGATGCGGTTGGGACCGCCGCCCAAGACCATGATCTTGGGCCTGTCGCTCACCGCGACCGTATCGGTGGCGTTGTAGCTGGAGTAGTAGTA
>CAZNGL010000060.1:0-16079 GCA_964572405.1 uncultured Bacteriovoracaceae bacterium | reverse complement strand
AACTCGGGCGCCCCGCACTCGTCCGTCTCGATGTGCGCGTGGTGGTGGCACACGACGCTGTGGTACGACCGGCACAGGGAGGCCAGGGCGAGAGAGTTCGCCGCGGTGCCGTTGAACACGAAGAAGACCTCGCAGTCGGTTTCGAAGAAAGCGCGGAGCATGTCGCATGCCCGGGCGGTGTACTCGTCCTCGCCGTACGGCACTGCGTGCCCGGCATTTGCGCGGACAAGGGCGTCCATGGCCTCGGGGCAGATGCCGGCATAGTTGTCGCTGGCGAACTGGCGGCGGATCACTGACATGGGTTTGCCCTCCCCTCAGCCCTCCTTCGAGGCCTTCCGGCGCGCCGCATAGGCGCTGACATGGCTCAGGGCACGCATGGCGTCCCCCAGGTCGCCGAACACCGGGATGCCCCTCTCCAGGAAGGCCCCCCTGGCGTCCCGGATGAGCTCTTCGATGTCCAGGGACTCCTTTCCCTGCTTGAAATCGGGCATCACCAGGATGGCCGGCTTCCCCGTCGCCTCTCTCGCATCGGCCAAAGCCCGGGCCTGCTGTTCGTAGGGGGTAATGGTGCCCACTGCATCCACCCCGAGGGACAGGGCAGCGGACTTGTAGTGGTGCAGGAGCTGGATGAGCACCTGGGCATCGATGCGCGCATCAGAGCCCGCGTGGGTGAACACGTGCCGGAAGGCATCGGGCCCCACGAAGGGGTTCGCCGCGTCCACCGGGTTGCGGGCGCTGGAACCTGGTCTGGGGAGGACCTCAAGGATCCTGCTGCTCATCTCATCGTCGAAGGCCGGCAGGCTCAGCCCGTAGCGTTCGGCCAGGTCCCCGGCGCTCACCCCCAGGGCTCCGCCTCCGCCCGCCACGCTGATGCCCCGGTACACCTGCCAGGGGAGCAGGGAAAAGGCGAGGCAGGTCTGGGCCAGCTCCCACAGGTCGCCCACCTGGACGGCCCCGGCCTGCCTGATGGCCGATTCCCAGATGACCCGGCTGCCCCCCATGGATGCGGTGTGGCTGGCAACGGCCCGGGACCCCGCCTCGGACAGCCCCCCCTTGTTGATGATCACGGGCTTTCTGGCGGCGACGTCCCTGAGCACCCGGAAGAACTCCCGGCCGTCGTCCACCCCTTCCATGTACATGGCGATGACCCGGGTCTCAGGGTCCCTGCCCAGATAATCCAGGAGCTCCGTCTCCCTGAGGTCCACGCCGTTGCCGAAGCTGATGACCTTGGAGAACCTCACCCCCATCCACTTGCCGATATGGGCGAGGTCGATGGACATGCCGCCGCTCTGGGAGAGGAACCCCACATGGCCGCTCTCCCGGGACAGGTCGGGCCCCGGCAGCAGGGTGAGCCCGCTTTTCGGGCAGTAGATGCCGAAGCAGTTGGGCCCCACCACCCGGATGCCGCGCGCGCTGATCCGCCTGATCTCATCCTCCAGGGCTCTGCCCTGATGCGTTCCGGTCTCGGAGAATCCCGCGGAAAGGATCTCCGCCCCGGCCACACCACGCCGCCTGCACTCTTCCAGGGCCTCGGGGACGTACCCCGCCGGGACCGCGATGACGGCGAAGTCGATGGGCTCGGGAATCTCGGCCAGGCCCTTGAAGAGCCTCATCCCCCGGTACGACCCGCCCTTGGGGTTGATGCCGTAGAGTGCGCCCGGAAACCCGATGGCCCTCAGGGCGTCCATGATACCGCTGCCGAACCCTGCGGCCTGGCTGGAAACCCCGATGACCGCCACTGCCCTGGGGTGGAAGATCCGTTCAAAAACCTGGTCCTGATCGTGGTGAGCGACCTTGCATTCCATGGCGACCCCCGCTTCCTGTGACATGATGGATGGTTCGGCAGGTCCATTCTTTCCGTTTCGCCGGGATTTGTCAATCCTCACAAGGATATGCACGGGCCGCTTTACACGGCACGCCCCAGTGCCCTATACTCTGGAGCGCAGTGCACAAAGGGGAACACGCATGCCCAAGGAAAACACCCACCTCCTCTTTGCCCACGGGCTGCTCGAAGACCTCACGGGCAGACCCATGCTCAAGGAGATCTCCGAGCACCAGGACGTCTACCTCCTCGGCTCCATCATCCCGGATACGTTCTACTACGGGCCCGGAAAGGAGCTGACCCGGATCGCCGAGACCTTCCACGGCAGGGACGGCAACCCCACCAACACCACCGTCATCCAGGTACTCCAGGCCGCCAGGGGGCCGCGGGACGTGGCATTCATCCTGGGCTACATCACCCACTGCGCCCTGGATATCACCTTCCACCCCGTGGTCTACTATCTCTCGGGCAACTACTACGACCAGGACCCGGTGAAGAAACAGCAGGCGGTCCACAGGCACCGGCAGCTGGAGACCTGCATGGACGCATCCCTGGAGAACCCCCTCCGCTTTCACCGACTCATCAGGACCCGCTTCCTCAAGGGCCTGGTCTTCGAGGAGGTCGTGAGCTCGCAGTATCGGACCCATACCAGCGATATCCGCGCCAGCCTGCGCAGGCAGATCGTGTTCAACCTGCTCTTCACCAGCACGGCGGCCTATCGGCTTGCACGCGCGGCCGTGCGCCTGGGCATGGTGAAAGACCCGTCGTATCTCGGCCTGTTCTATGCGGATGTGTCCCGCGATGCCTGTCTGCCCTCGCCTGTGCGGGTGGCGGACCTGGTGGAGGGAAGTGAACGGACCACCTCGGTGGCGGAGCTCTTCACCCGGGCCAGGGGCCTGGCATGCACCATGATGGAGGCCGCCTATGCCTTCTGGAAAGGGGATTCGGGGATGGACGAACTGCTCCGGGCCATCCCCGGCGTGAGTCTGGACACGGGCAAGCTCGGCGTCAGCACGGCCGGCATCAGGCACACCGCCGTGAGCGACAGGGGCTGACCGGGCGGCCCGGGTGGTATGCAGGCCTCAGAACTCGTTCCAGTTCTTCTGGACGCCGGGGTCGTACTTGAAGGACAGCTTGAGCTTGGTGCGGAAGGCCACCACCTTGTTGTTCTCCACCTTGAGGTCGAGCTCCGTGACCTCGGCGATCCTCAGGTCCTTGAGGCTCTTGCAGGCGGTTTCCACCGCGCTCTTCGCCGCATCCTCCCAGGATTTCTCGCTGGTTCCAATGATATCGACGACCTTATAGACACTCTCGGGCATGCAGTGCCTCCTTCATGTCAGCCACGGGCCTGAACCGACAGCCATGTGGCCGGCAGGGTCCGAATGATCCGCAGGGTACGGCCATGTGTTCCGTGCCTCTGAGGGCACTACCACCCATAGTAAGGGGCAGGGCGGGAGAGTCAAGGAAGGGAGGTGCGGCGAACGGTTCGCGCCTCAGTCCTCGTCGGAAAGGTTCCGTTCCCGGTCCAGGACCTTGCGCACCGTTTTCACGAGCCCCTGCATCTCGAAGGGCTTCCTCATGTGCACCCGGTTCTGGAAGCGGCAGGCCTCTTCAGGTGACATGCGCCTCTCATAGGTGTCGAACAGGATCACCGGTATGTCCCGGCGGATCTCCGAGAGCCTCCCGGACAGGCTGTCCCCCTCCATGTCGGGCATGCACGCGTCCGTGATCACCAGGTCATACTGCCCCGGATCCCTGCGGAAATCCTTAAGCCCCTCAGAGCCGCTCGTCTTGGACACCACCGTGTATCCGAGTTCCTGCAGGGCCCTCCGGGCGCGATCCACGAGTGCGGGTTCGTCGTCGATGATGAGAATCCTCTCATTGCCCCGCGCATTGGCCGGTTCGTCCTGCGCCCCATCTTGATCCTGGATGGGAACCACTTCCGGGAGGTATACCTCGAAGGTGGTCCCTTTCCCCGCGACGCTCGAGCAGGCGATGCCGCCGCCATGGTCATGCACGATCCCGTGCACCACGGACAGTCCGAGGCCCTTGGATCCGCTCCTCCGCGAGGTGGTGTAGTACGGTTCATAGATCCTTTCTCTGACGCAGGGATCCATGCCGTGGCCGGTATCGCTCACCGCGAGCCTGAGGTAGGCCCCCGGTGCGAGGCCCTGGTCTGAAGGCGGGTTGTCCCGGGGGAGGATGGAGCGATCAAGGATCACCTCGAGGGTGCCGCCCCGCTCCCGCATGGCCGCGAGCGCATTGGCGCACAGGTTCATGATCACCTGGTGTATCTGGACCGGGTCTCCAAGGATCTGCCCGTCGCCGTCCAGGTTTTCCCGCAGCACCACGTTGGGAGGGACCAGGGGTCTGAGCATCTGCAGGGAATCCCTCGCGACATCTCCGAGCACCAGGGTGGTGTTCTTCCTGCGTCCGTGCCTGGTGTAGGCAAGGAGCTGGTTCACCAGGTCACGGGCACGCTGTGCCGACCTGCGGACCTCTTCCAGATCGCTTCTCACCGTGGTGAGGTCGGCGTCCCTGTCCACGAGATCCGACACGTCGCGCAATGCCATCCGGGCATATCCCAGGATGGTGGTGAGCATGTTGTTGAAGTCATGGGCGACGCCGCCTGCCAGTATGCGCAGGGCCTCCATCTTTTCCTGCTCGGCGTTCTCCCTGCAGGTGCTGTCCCTTTCTTCTTCCATTTCCCTGAACGGGGTCATGTCGGTCATGACCATGAGCGTGCAGTCCTGGCCGTTGAACCGCAGGGGCCGGCAGATGGCCTGGACCTCGATCATCATGCCGCCCTTGCTCATGAACCTGATGACCCTTCTGGCGGGATTCCGGGAGTCCCTGCACTGCTCGGAGAAGAGCCCGTCATCGTCCAGGGGAAAGTTGATGTCCCCGGCGGTCCTGCCCACGACCTCTTCCGGGGAGTACCCGGTGAGGGTGGAAAACCCCTCGTTGACGTAGACATACCGCGAGTCGTCCTCCTGCATGATGCAGACAGCCGGGGGGAGAGCCTGGAGTATTGTCCGCCAGTTCTCCTCGTCCCGGCGGAGCGAGCGCTCCCGCTCGATGTGCTCGGTGATGTCGCTGGCCCGGGAGATCATGGCCATGACCTTGCCGTCCCTGAGGACCGGTACGCCGTTCACCTCGGCGAACTTCTTCTTCCCGTCCTTGGTGAAGAACCGGTAGATGTTCGGGTAGACGGTCTTGCCCGAAAGGACATGCTGGGCGTTCTCGAAGGCGTCGTCTATGTCCTCGGGGTGGACCATCAGCTGCAGGTCATGGAAATACCTCCCCACGAGCTCTTCCCTGCGGTATCCCGTGATCCTCTCCACGTTCTCGGAGACGTCCAGCACCCTGAGGGTGTTGTCATAGGAGAAGAAGATGTCGCTGCTGAGCTGGGAATGGGTGCGGAGGATCTCCTCCTTCTCTCTCAGGGCGTCGTTCGCCCTTTCCAGGGAGTCCTCCAGCACAGTGATTCGCTTCAGGGCCCGGGCCAACTCGTCGAAGATCCTCTCTCTGGAGTCGTTTCCATTTCCCATCCCCGTGCCCCGTGCCCTGGAAAGGAGTGCATGCCACTGCGAACGAACGTGTGATCCTTCACAGTGTACTGTACCATGGGTGTTCGGATTTGAGAAACACCTTTTTCCTGTGCTACCATGGAGGCGGATGCATGTCCGGGTCATGAGGAGCCCGGCACTGTCCGAAAGGTCTGGTATGGGATTCATCCGCATGAAAGGCGTTCACGGGCTGGTGTTTGTCCCCGAGGATACGGGGCGGCCGAAGAAGCATCCCTGCCGGGACTGCTTTTCCTGCCAGTGGTGCAGCGACAACCGCTGCGAACTCTGCCTGAAATCGCAGGGGCGGGGAAAGGGGGCCCGGGGGCCCGAACCCATCGCCCCGGGATCCATCCGGCGGAAATGACGAAGGACCCCCCCATGACAAAGGGTATCCCCGAGATCCTCGGGGGCATGGTGGACAGCCTCTTTCTCCTCGCCCCGAGGGTCATCGCCGCATGCAGGCCGCCCAGGGCGACTGCACAGTACGGGTTCGAGTCCACCCTCGATCACCTCTTCGAGGAAGGGTACGTGGCTCACCCGGAGCGTTTCTTCTCCTTCCCCGCCGGCGTTCCCGCTCACCGGGTCGTGGACGAGAGTCCGTACGAAGACGGTGCATACGAGCTGATCTGTTTCGAAAGCGACTATGCACCGCGCATCCCCATGCTCCGCGAGACCTACCTCTCCCATGCGGCCAATGGAACCGGGTATGTCGCCCGCTGGACGCACAGAAAGCCTGCCCCCAGGACCGTGCTCTGCCTCCACGGGTACCTGCTGGGGGATCCCTCCCAGGCGCACCGGATGTTCAGGATCAGGAGGCTCTTTGACATGGGCCTCGACGTGGCCCTGTTCATCACCCCCTTCCACTGGAGGCGCGCACCTGCATCCGTATCCCAGAGGGGCATCTTCCTGAGCCCCCACGACCCGGCCATGACCTGCGAGTGCGTGGGGCACGCCATGCACGACCTTGCCGGCGCACTGGCGATCCTGAAGGAACTGGGCTCCACGGGCACCGGCCTCATCGGTGCGAGCCTGGGCGGGTACCTGGCGGGGCTGTACGTCTGCCTCAGGGACGATGTGGACTTCTCCGCCATGATGGTCCCTGCGGTGAACCTCTCCAGGCCCCTGGGCACGGACACGGCCAGGTTCGCCTTCCCGGTGTCCGCCGGGCTTCGGGAAAGGATGCGGCAGGTCTACGAGATGCACTCCCCCTTGCGCTTTTCACCGCGCCTGTCCAGGGACAGGATCCTCATCATCGCCTCCCGGGGCGACCTGCTCTGCCCCTTCGAATACACGCGCCTCCTGTGCGAACGCTGGGGCTGGCCTGAGCACGTCTTCCTCCGGGGCGGTCACTGGCTCGTGTTCAACCCGGGGCTCAGGGGACGGGCGTGGTACTCTTTCCTTGGAAAGACAGGCTATCTCTGATCTGAACAGGATTTCTCCAGCACCGGCATTGACTCCGCCATCGCATGTATTACTTTATCAGGTGGAACACACTTGATTGCACTGAGTCTGTTGCAATTTCATGACATTACCCCATGCGCGGAGACATCTTGAAGTTACCCTTTCTCCGGGCGCCGGGCCCCTCATCCCGGTGGAAGAGGACTGTGTACAAACCGTATCCGGAACACAAACCAATGCAGGAGGTGACACCATGCTGTTCATGATGATCTGTTCCTGGGAACCCTGCGACGAGCGGGAAGTGAGGACACGCAGCGTTACCTGGAAGTGGCCAGAGGACGTGAAGGTGATCTCGGAGTATTACGACCTGCAGGGACGACGCACGTTCTACGTGGTGGACACGGATGCCAAGGGGCTGATCGCGGCACGGGCCCCCTGGCGGGATGTGATGAAGTTCGAGATCTTCCCGGTCTATCCCACCGGGCTCACCAAGGAATCGCTGAAGCTCTGAAGCGGCATGCCTTCACCCTTCTGATCGGTCCAAGAGACTCGATCGGGTTCTTGAAAAGGAGCGTGACCATGTCAAAACTCAGTCTGACTCCCGAAGAAGAAAGGAAACTCCTGGAAGTCCTGGAGAGATACTACCCCATGCTGCGCATCGAGATCGTCAATACCGATGACCGCGAGTTCCGCAGGTCCCTCAAGGAACGCGAGGCGTTCATGAAGGATCTCATTGACCGGCTCAAGGCCTGATCCTTTCCAGCCTCGACCCTGTGCAAGGCCATCGTTCCATGACGGACTGAACAGGATACGCCGGAGGGCGGCACCGGCCCGTGCCGGGAGGGACACGCCCATGCCAGCCCCCTTTCCTGTTTTGTGGCCGACCTTTCCGCGCATCAGGCTATTGTGAGTTCAAAACCCTTGCGCCTGACGTTTTTCTTCTTATTATTCATGTCATTACATCCCTGTGCGGCTGCATTGACCAATGGGAAAAAGGAGGAGATATGTTCTATTTCGAGATGCTGGATCTGATCAAGAACAACGCGAATGAATTGACCAGGAGACTCTGCAAGGAACTTCTCGAAAGGGAAGAGACCAAGGGGTATCGGAAAATATCTTCAGATTTGCTGTATGACCGCGTCTTCGACGTGTACAGCAAACTCAGCTCCTGGCTTGGCTCGGATGACCACACCACCAGCGAGATCCGGAAGGTATACACCGAACTCGGCAAGAAACGCTTCCGCGAAGGGATCGACCTCAACGAGGTGGTACTGGCCTTCATGCTGGTGAAGCGGAACCTCTGGCAGTTCATCCAGGAGAAGCAGTTCTTCGAGAACACCTACGAGTTCAGGCAGGCCCTGGAGCTCAACAACAAGGTGGTCCTCTTCTTCGACCGGGTCATCTACTTCGTCACCATGGGCTACGAGGAGGAGCTCCGCAAGTCCTAGGCCTGGGTCCTGCAGCCTCACCGCGGCAGGATCGACTCAGGCACCTCCACCACCCTCGCCCGCAGGTATTCCCCCAGGGTTTTGGCCTGAGGGTCCATGCGCAGTGACGCGGCCGCTCCCTCGCCCAGGATGCCCTTGATGTAGAAGTTCAGGGCAAGCAGGTTGGGCAGCTCGTAGCGTTCGATGTCATACGGTTCGAGGTCGTGCAGCATGGCCTTCAATCTTTCCGTGGTGAGGTACTCCCTGAGGAAGGCATAGGTCTCGGGAGTCTTCGCCCATACCCCGAGGTTGGCGTTGCCGCCCTTGTCGCCCGAACGGGTTGCGAAGACCCTGCCGAAGGGCACCTTCACGGTCTTTCCCGCAGGAGCGGCGGGGACGTCCACCTTCAGGGGCGAAGGGGGTATGAAGCCCGGGATGGACTCCGTGCATGCCACCTCGAACTCGTTGTCGCCGATGACCACCTTCTGACGGATCAGGCTGCCGGATACCAGGGCCGGCCAGTACACGATGGCAGGCGTCCCCTTGGCGGGCGGAGCGGTGGCGGTGAAGCCCGGTATGTTGGCCAGGGCCAGCTCCACCACCTTGGACGAGATCTTGTCCACCTTCTTCTGGTCCGGGTCGAGAACCGTGATGCGCAGGTATGCGAATGCCTCCTCGTTGGTTGCGGGGTCTTCCTTGTCCGAGCGGACGAGCTGGGTGCTGCACACCTGGAACTGTTCCCTTCCGCCGATGGCATCGAACAGGGCGTCCTCCATGATGCGTGCCTTCTTCTCGATGTCCAGGCCGGTGAGGATCACGGTCATGGAGTTGCGGTACCCGGCCAGCGTGTTGATGCAGACCTTGGCGGTCGGTGTGGGCGGCTCTCCCTTCACGCCCGAAATCTTCACCCGGTCGGCGGCTTCCTGGGTAACGGCGATGGTGTCGAACCGGGCGGCGCCGTCCGGGGTCAGGTAGCGGGGTTCTCTGATTTCGTAGAGGAGCTGGGCCTTCACCGTGTCCACGGACACGAGGCCGCCCGTGCCCGGGTGCTTGGTGATGACGAAGGAGCCGTCGTCCTGCACCTCGGCGATGGGGAAGCCCACCTTCCGGAAGTCGGGTACCTCGTCGATGAACGAGAAGTTGCCTCCTGTGGCCTGGGCCCCGCACTCGATGATGTGACCCGCCGTGGCGGCCCCGGCGAGGCGATCCCAGTCGTCCCTCTTCCACCCGAACCACCAGGCGGCCGGGCCCACCACCACGGAGGCGTCCGCGATGCGCCCCCCCACTACGATGTCTGCGCCCTCGTCGAGGGCCTTCACGATGCCCCAGCACCCGAGATACGCATTGGCAGAGATGGTCATGGCCCTGGACACGGCAAGGGGGATTCCCTTGTCCAGGTGCGTGAACGGTTCACCCGCCGCCTGGAGCTCGGCAAGGCGGGGCATGAGGTCGTCGCCCTCGATGTACGCGATCTTCGGCTTCAGGCCCAAGGTGTCCGCGATCTTCTGCAGCTCTGCCGCGAGGCCCTTCGGGTTCAGGCCGCCGGCATTGGACACGATGCGGATCTTCCGGTCCATGCACTCGCCCATGACCTGCTCCATCTGCCGCAGAAAGGTGGGCACATAGCCGCCGTTCGGATTCTTCATCTTCGAGCGGAACAGGATGGCCATGGTGAGCTCGGCCAGGTAATCGCCCGTGAGGAAGTCGATGGGTCCGCCCGTTACCATCTCTTTCGCCGCGCTCAGGCGGTCGCCGAAGAACCCGCTGCAGTTGGCGATGATGACGTGGTCCCTGCGTCTCTGTGTGGTCATGGATGCGTCCCTCACTTTCCCGAAAAGACCGGCGGCCGCTTTTCCAGGAACGCGGTGATGCCCTCCCGGGCGTCATCGGTGGATGCCACCTCGGCGATCCTGCCCGACAGGAACTCCAGGGCTTCCTTGAGCGGCATGGTCTCTGCGGCGTGAAATGCCTCCTTGCCGATCCTCATGCCGATGGGGCTCTTGGCGGCCAGGTCCTGCAGCACCTTCTCCACAGAGGCGTCCAGGTCGGTCGCCGGCACCACACGGGTGATGAGGCCCATGGCCAAGGCATCGTGCGCCCTGATCCGCTCGCCCAGGAGGATCATCTCCATGGCCTTCTTCCGGGGCACGTTCCGGAAGATGAGCGCGCCGATCATCATGGGCCACAGGCCCACGTTCACCTCCGGGGTGCCGAACTGGGAGTCGTCGCTGGCGATGACCAGGTCACAGGCGAGCATGAACCCCATGCCCCCTGCCAGGCAGAACCCCTTCACCCGGGCCACGGTGGGTTTCGCCAAGGTGGCGAGCCGGTGCAGGAGCCGCGCATACCGGGCGAACACCTCCAACCCTTCGGCGGTCAGCCCGTCGCCCAGATGAGCCCCGGTGCAGAAGGCCCTGTCACCGGCGCCGGTGATGAGCACGGCCCTGACCCCGGGGTCCTGCTCCGCCCTGTCAAGGAAATCGAGGAAGAGCGACACCGCCTCCGGGGTGATGGCGTTTCGCTGCTGCTCGCGGTTGATGGTGATGCGGGCCGTACGGTTCTCCACGTGATAGAGCAGGTGTTCTTCCGACATATGCATGTCCTCCCTGCACCAGGGACGCGCCTGTTCAGGCGCCCTCCTGTTCTTCCCGGTCCTTTTCGATGTCCACCAGGATCTGTCCCGGCATGACCTTGTCGCCCTCGGCGCAGTTGATCCTCGTGACGAGTCCGGAAAAGGGCGCGCTCAGGGTGGTCTCCATCTTCATGGCAGAGACCACCACCACGGGTCTGCCCTTTTCCACGCGCTCACCCTGGACAGCCATGATGCGCACCACCACCGAGGGCATGGGCGGCGTCACCTCCTGGGGGAGGTCCTTGGGGCCCTTCCTGCGGGGGCCGGCCTTGGCCAGGGCATCGGCGTCCTGCACGAGCCACGTGGTCCCGCCCACGTTGACGAGCTTCCCGGCCGGGTCGTCCGCCAGGAAGACGTTCATGCCCTTCCCGTCCACCTCCAGGTGGATCTGGTGGGCCGAGATCACCCGGAAGACCGCCTCGAGGTCCGTCTGGCCCACCCGGGCCCGTATCCGGGTGCCGTCCGTGACCTCGCAGGTCACCGGGATGTCCTTTCCTGCTATCCTGAGGGTATAGTTCATGGGGGTCTCCGTCACGGCCCGTTTCAGGGTCTGAAATTGCCCAGGGTCTTCCAGGGTGAGCCGTCCTCCACGTCATGATGCACGGCACCGGCGGCCGGCCGCCTGCCTGCCAGGACATCGATGACATAGGCCAGGCCAACGAGCGCCGCATCCTTTGTCTGCGGCTGCCACCCGGCGAAGCGGGTGTCGATGAAGTCAGTGCAGGTGTCACCGCCGCCGAAGGCCTCGCTGGTGATCACGTCGACGAGGAAGGGGATGGGCGTCAGCACCCCGAGGATCACGTAGTCGTGCAGCGCCCTGACCATCCGCTCGATGCACGCCGTGCGGCTCCCTGCGTGGGTGATGAGCTTTGCCAGGATGGGGTCGTACTCCACGGGCACGGTGAACCCCGAGTAGATGCCCGAGTCCACGCGTATGCCGGGCCCCCGGGGCTCCCTGACGAAGCTGATCCTGCCCGGCGAGGGCAGAAACCCGCTCAGGGGGTCTTCGGCATAGATACGGCACTCGATGGCATGCCCGCGCGCCGCCACATCTGCCTGGGTGATGGACAGGGGCCTGCCCGAGGCGATCTCGATCTGCTGGCGCACCAGGTCGATGCCCGTGACCATCTCGGTGACGGGGTGCTCCACCTGGAGACGGGTGTTGACCTCGAGGAAGTAGAAGGTTCCCGCTTCGTCGAGGAGGAACTCCACCGTGCCCGCGTTCGTGTAGCCAGATGCCCGCGCAGCGGCGATGGCGGCATTCCCCATGGCCTCTCTGGTCCCGGGCGACAGGGCCGGCGACGGCGTCTCCTCGATGATCTTCTGGTGCCTGCGCTGGATGGAGCACTCGCGCTCCAGGATGTGGACGACGTTCCCGTGTGAATCGGCCAGGACCTGGAACTCCACGTGCCTGGGCTTGTCGATGTACTTCTCCAGGTAGATGGCGCCGTTGCCGAAGGCGGCCTGGGCCTCGCGGGACGCGGAGGTGCATGCGTCGCTGAAATCGTCAGGGGAACGCACGACCCGCATACCCTTTCCCCCGCCCCCGGAGGCGGCCTTGATGAGGACCGGGTACCCGATGCGGTCCGCCTCGCGGGCGAGCTTCGACACGTCCCCTTCCGGTTCCATCATGCCCGGTATCACCGGCACGCCGCTGCCCTGCATGGTGCGCCGGGCCACGGTCTTGTCACCCAGGTCCCTGATGGCCTGCGGTGAGGGGCCGATGAAGACCAGGCCCTCCTGCGCGCAGCGCTCGGCGAACAGGGCGTTCTCCGCCAGGAACCCGTACCCGGGGTGGACCGCCTGGCTGCCGGTCTGTTTCGCCGCTGCGACGATCCTGTCCATGTCCAGGTAGCTCTGCGCCGGCTCGGACGGCCCCAGGTGCACCGCCTGGTCCGCCTCCAGCACGTGGAGGGCGTCCCGGTCGGCGTCCGAATACACGGCCACGGTGCGGATGCCCATCTCGCGGCAGGTGGCCATGATGCGTACCGCTATCTCCCCGCGGTTGGCGATGAGGATCTTGTCGAACATATCTTGTCCTTTGTCTTTTCTCAGGCCTTGTGGATTTCGTCGACTCCCCTCTTTTCAGGAGAGTCGACGAAATCCACAAGGAACCAACTGCTTCCCTCATGAGTACGGTGACGGTTCGTCCTGCCTGGCTCCCCACCTACGCTTGAAGGAACACGGCTTCCTGGCTGTTTCCATCAACGTAGCGAAAAGACGACGTTGATCGATACAGCCAGGGGTAGTAAAAAAACACCCCCCCCACCCCCTACATCCTGAATATCCCGAACCCGGGTACGTCGTCCCTGATGGGCGCGTTCAGCGCGGCCGAGATGGCGAGCCCCAGGACGTCGCGGGTGTCCGCCGGGTCGAGGATGCCGTCGTCCCACAGGTTCGAGGTGCTGTAGTAGGCGTCGCCCTGCGCCTTTGCCGCGTCAACGATGGGCTTGCGGATGGCTTCCTCCTCCTCCGGGGTCATGGGAGGCAGGCCCGCCTTCAGGTTCTGGTCGTTCTTCAGGGTGATGAGCACGCCAGCGGCCTGCTCGCCGCCCATGACGCCGATCTGGGCGTTCGGCCACATCCACAAAAACCGCGGCGAGTACGCCCTGCCGCACATGCCGTAGTTGCCGGCGCCGAAGGACGCACCCACGATCACCGTGAACTTCGGCACCGTGCAGGTGGACACGGCGTTCACCATCTTGTGCCCGTCCTTGGTGATGCCCAGTCGTTCGTACTGGCGGCCGATGATGTACCCGTTGATGTTCTGCAGGAACACCAGCGGGATGCCCCGCCGGTCGCAGAGCTGGATGAACTGGGTGGCTTTCAGCGAGCTGTCCGAGAACAGGATGCCGTTGTTGCCCAGGATCCCCACCGGGTAGCCGTGGATATAGGCGAACCCGCAGACCAGCGTGGGCCCGTAGAGCTCCTTGAACTCGAGGAACTCGCTTCCGTCCACCATGCGCGCGATGATCTCGCGGCAGTCGTAGGGAACCTTCAGGTCTCTGCTCACGATTCCGTAGATCTCCCTGGGGTCGTAGACGGGCGGTCTGGGTTCGCGGGTGGTGAGCCTGGCCTTCTGCCCGGCGGGCAGGGCCTTCACGATCTTGCGCATGATGGCGATGGCGTGTGCGTCGTCCTCGGCGAAGTAGTCCGACACGCCGGACTCGATGCAGTGCACCTCCGCGCCGCCCAGCTCGTCCGCTGTCACCTCCTCGCCGGTGGCCGCCTTGACGAGCGGCGGGCCGCCCAGGAAGATGGCGCCGGTCCCCTTGACATGGATCACCTCGTCGGACATGGCGGGAACGTAGGCGCCCCCCGCCGTGCAGAGACCCATGACCGCGGTGATCTGGGGTATGCCCATCTTGGAGATGACGGCCTGGTTGTAGAAGATCCTTCCCCCATCGTCGATGTCCGGGAAGATCTCAGACTGCAGGGGGAGGTACGCGCCGGCCGAGTCCAGGAGGCTCACCATGGGCAGCCTGTTCTCCATGCAGATCGTCTGGCAGCGCAGGTTCTTCTTCACGCCCATGGGGTACACCGCGCCGCCCTTGATCATGGCATCGCTGGCCACCACGAGCACCTCGCGGCCCTCCACGACTCCGATGCCCGCCACCAGCCCGGCGGCGTGCACCTTGCCGTCGTACATCCCCCGGGCGGCCAGCGGCGCGATCTCCAGAAAGGGCGTGTTCCTGTCCAGGAGGAGGTCGAGCTTGGCGCGCACGGGCAGCTTTCCCTGTCTCTTCAGCCGGTCGACGTCCTTGGCGGGCCTCTCCTCACGGGCCTTCTTCAGCTCGGCCTTGAGATCGGCCACCAGGGCCTCCATGGCCTCGCGGTTCCTCCGGTACTCGTCGGAAGCGGTATCTATCCTGGTTTCGATGACATCCATCTCAATATCCTTTTCTTTTCTTCAACCCTGCGCAGCGGTCATCTGCGTCGGGATGCAATGACCGCTTTGCAGGGTATCCTTTCTCTTCCGGCTCTGTCTTCTACACCCCTGCGAACCTGTCCAGTTCCCGCCTTGAAATCTCCTGCCTCAGCATCTCCGAGGTGCCCTCGCAGATCTCTCCGAACTTCGCGTCACGATAGAGGCGCTCCATATCGCTTCCCGCGATGTATCCGTGGCCGGCAAGAATCTGCATACCCCAGTTCACGATCTTCGTCGCCGCCTCGCCTGCAAAGAGCTTTGCACAGGCGGCAAGGGTGTCCGCCTCGCGGTCGTTCGTGTTGAAACCCCAGGCCGCACGCAGGGCCAGCATCCGGCCGAGGTCGTTGTATGCGAACATATCCGCCAGCTTGAACCCCACATCCTGGTACATGCCGATCTTCCGGCCAAAGGCCGTCCGTGCCTTGGCATGGGCCGTGGAGACCTCCATGCAGGCGGTGCCGATGCCCACGCCCAGTGCCGCCACCCCCACCGAGCCCAGGGACATGAGTCTTTTGATCTGGGAGAGCCCCTTCCCGGGACTGTCACCGAGGATGCCCGCGGAAGGGCACCTGTCCATGGTCAGGGAGGCAATGGGGACCCCCTTGAGCCCCATGGTCTCCACCCGCTCGCCGATGCAGAGGCCCTGTGCGGAGCGTTCCACAAGGAAGAGGCTCATGCCCGCGTCCGGTCCGGATGCAAGGTCATGCCAGGCGAGCACGAGGAAGACCTCTGCCAGAGGGGCGTTGACCACGATGTCCTTGGTCCCGCAGAGCAACCACGTACCGCCGTCCGCCTGCGCAGCGGCGGCGATGCCCCCCAGGTCGGACCCCGCCTGATCCTCGGAATAGGCAAGCGCCCCCACGGAGTCGCCACTCAGGAGGCCAGAGAGATACCGGTCCCTCTGCGACGGGGTCCCGAAGAGCCTGATCGCCCCGGCACACAGGTGTACGCTCGAGCGCATACTGATGAAGGTCGCCGGGCATGCCCGGGCGAGGGCTTCACCGACGAGGTAGAGCGCGACGTGGTCGAGGCCGTCGTCCCCGTGACCCGTTGCGAGCCACCCCGCCTTTCCCAGCCTTTTCAGGCTGTCCCTCATGAGGGCGTCTTGCTCACCGGGAACGCCGCGTTCGAGCTTTTTCGTGCGTGGAGCGATCTCGTCGGTGCAGAACGCAGTGACGTCCTGCTGCAGTTTCGCCTGGTCCGCGGACAGCTGGTAGTCCATGTCGCCTCCCTCAGGAATACGGTATTGTCACATCATCATGATGCGGGACACGATCATGCGCATGATGTCCGACGTGCCCCC
>CAZNGL010000059.1:0-16233 GCA_964572405.1 uncultured Bacteriovoracaceae bacterium | reverse complement strand
TACGGCCTGTTCACGAACCTCAGCCAGGACCACCTGGACTACCACCGGGACATGGAGACCTACTTCCAGGCCAAGCGGAAGCTCTACACCCGTTACCTCGGCGGGAAGGCCATCTTCAACACGGACGACATCTACGGGATGCGCCTCTTCAGGGAGATCCCGGACGCCCTGACCTACGGTCTCGGCCCCGGGGCCGCCATCCACCCCGTCCGCACGGACAACACCCCCTCGGGCCTCGCCATGCGCATCGCCACACCCTCGGGCGAGATCGAGCTCACCAGCAGGCTGAAAGGCATGATGAACGCGTACAACATCCTGGCCGCCGTCGGGCTGGGACAGGCCATGGGCGTGGAAAACGACCACATCCGCGCGGGCGTCGAGGCCCTGGCGGGCGTGCCCGGCAGGATGGAATCCGTGGACAACGCGCACGGCCTCACCATCATCGTGGACTACGCCCATACGCCGGACGCCCTGGACACGGTCCTGCAGAACGCCCGCGGCTTCACCAAGGGCAGGCTCCTTGCGGTCTTCGGCTGCGGGGGAGACCGGGACCGGACCAAGCGGCCCATCATGGGGGCCATCGCCGCCGCGGGCGCCGACATTCCCATCGTCACCTCGGACAATCCCCGCACCGAGGATCCGCTCGCCATCATCGACGAGATCCTGCAGGGCATCCCGGAACGGGGCCATGTCGTGGTGGAGCCGGACCGCTCCCTGGCCATCTGCCGGGCCATCCGCCTCATGGGCCCCGACGACTGCCTCATCATCGCGGGCAAGGGGCACGAGGACTACCAGATCATAGGGACCACGAGGATCCCCTTCGACGACCGGGTGTGCGTGCGGGAATGCCTGAAGGAGGTGTACGGCCAATGAAGATCAGCGCGCGGGACGTGGCTTCCTTCACGGACGGGTACATCCTCTCCGGCGACGAGGACACGGTCTTCACCGGTGTTTCCACCGATTCCCGGAGCATCTCGGAAGGCGACCTCTTCGTGGCGCTGCGCGGAGACCGCTTCAACGGCCACGCCTTCATCGGCGCGGCCGTCTCCCAGGGCGCCACCGGGGTGGTGACCATGGAGGACATCCCGCGCAACGGCACCGTCATCATCTCCGTGGAGGACACCCTGCAGGCGCTGGGAGACATCGCCCTGGGGGTGAGGAACCGGTACGAAACGGCCATCGTGGGCGTCACCGGATCCACGGGGAAGACCACGGTGAAGGAGATCTGCGCATCCATCCTGTCGCTGCAGGGCTCCTGCCTGAAGACCGAGAAGAACTACAACAACCTCATCGGGGTCCCCCTGGCTCTCCTTGCGCTGGGGCCCGAATACGAATTCGCGGTGATCGAGATGGGCACGAACCGGTTCGGGGAGATCGACCGGCTCTCCTTCATCACCAGGCCCAAGGTGTCCATCATCACCAACATCAATCCCGTGCACCTGAACGGACTGAGGAGCATATCGGGCATCATCAAGGAGAAGCAGGCCATCTTCCGGAACACGGCCAAGTTCGGCATGGCCGTGATCAACCCGTCGCTGGAGCACATGGACAAGATCGAGGTCCCCTCGCACCTGCAGACCATCACCTACTCCCACAGGGACCGGGCGGACATCACGCTCGTGTCCATCGAGCACCAGGGGCTCGACGGGAGCGACATCGAGGTGGACCTGGCGGGCAGGATCATCCGCACCCACGTGCCGCTGCCGGGCATGCACAACGTCGTCAACGCCCTGGGCGCATGCGCCTGCGCGGTGGCGCTGGGCATCGACCCGGAGATCATCGCCGAGGGCGTAAGCCAGGCGAAGTTCCCGGGCATGCGCTCCGAGATCATTGTGTCCGAGCACATGACCATCATCAACGACTGTTACAACGCGAACCCCGCCTCCATGAAGGCGGCGCTCGCCATGCTGGCGGAGGCGCCCCACACCCTCAAGGTGGCCGTGCTCGGCGACATGCTGGAACTCGGCAAGGACAGCCGGTTCTGGCACGAGGAGTTGGGCAGGTGGGTGGGCGAGGCACGCATCGACAGGCTCATCTGCATCGGCGAGATGGCGCAGGCGGTCTGCGACGCCGCCGCCGCCTCAGGCCTCGACCCCGCGGCCATCTACAGGGTGGAGAAGATGGACGAGATCCTCTACAACATGCAGGACCTCTTCGACAGGGACGCCATGGTGCTGGTGAAGGCGTCCAGGGCCCTCAAGCTCGACCAGGTGGTCAACCAGCTCAAGGCGGTGGCATAGGATGCTCTACCACCTCCTCTACCCCCTGCACACGGTCTTCGTCGGGTTCAACGTCTTCAAGTACATCACCTTCCGCGCCATCTACGCCACCATCCTGGCCCTGCTCATCACGCTCCTGCTGGGCCCCTGGTTCATCGAGAAGATGGCCAACCTGCGCCTGAAGGAGCGCATCAATGGCCATACCCCCGAGACCCACCGGGGCAAGTCGGGCACCCCCACCATGGGCGGGCTCCTCATCGTGGGGACCATCGTGCTCTCCACCCTCCTGTGGGCCGACCTCTTCAACGTGTACGTGTGGCTGGGCCTCGCCGTGCTCGTGAGCTACGCGCTGCTGGGCTTCATCGACGACTACGTCAAGACCGTGAAGGGCAACATGCGGGGCCTGCCCGGCCGCCTGCGGCTGCTCATCGAGTTCGCCGTGGCCGCCGCCGTGGGAGTGGCGCTCATGAGCACGCCGGGGTTCGACGACAGCGTCACGATCCCGTTCTTCAAGCGCATCCACCTGGACCTCGGGGTGTTCTACATCCCCTTCGTCATGGTGGTCATCGTGGGGACGGCCAATGCCGTCAACCTCACGGACGGGCTTGACGGGCTGGCCATCGGCCCCTGCACCATCGCCGCGGCAACCTACATCCTGTTCGCCTACGTCACGGGCAACTTCAAGGCGGCGAGCTACCTCCAGGTCCAGTTCATCCCGGGCATCGGGGAACTGAGCATCTTCCTCGGCGCCCTGGTGGGGGCCGGCATGGGGTTCCTCTGGTACAATTCGTATCCCGCCCAGGTGTTCATGGGGGACGTGGGCTCGCTCAGCCTGGGGGGCATCCTGGGCTGCGTGGCCGTGATGACCAAGCAGGAGATGCTCCTGCTCATCGTGGGCGGCATCTTCTTCATGGAGGTGGTCTCGGTCATCCTCCAGGTGGGCTTCTTCAAGTTCACCAACGGCAAGCGGATCTTCCGCATGGCACCGATCCACCATCACTTTGAGCTGAAGGGGTGGCCGGAACCGAAGATCATCGTGCGGTTCTGGATCATATCCATATTCCTTGCAATGGTCGCGATCTCGACCTTGAAGCTGAGGTGAAGCCCATGCAGACTGCCACGGAAGCCATCGACTACCTGCAGGCGCTCCTGAGCGTGTATCAGGAGAACGAGGATCAGGTCCTTGCGTCGCTCATCGTGCAGATACAGCTGAGACTGGAGGGAATGAAGGCGTGCGCGTAGTGGTGTGGGGCACGGGGATCACAGGCATGACCACCGCCCGCGTGATGGCGGGAAGGGGCCACGAGGTCCGGCTCGTGGACGAGAAGATGCCGGACAAGGCGCCGGACATGCCGGTCAGCCTCATCCGCGAGGCTGACCTGGAGTGGGCGGACCTCGTGATCCCGAGCCCCGGGGTCCCCCGCCACCACCCCCTGCTGGCCCGCGCGAAAAAGGTGCTCTCGGAGATCGAGGTGGCATCCTCCCTGCTCTCGGGCAGGATCATCGCCGTCACGGGCACCAACGGCAAGACCACCACCACGACGCTGGTCCACAGGATCCTGCAGGCATCCTCCCTGGACGCGGGCATCGGCGGGAACATCTCGCCGCCGCTCATGGCCCTGGTCGACGCCGACCCCGCATACATAGCGGCCGAGATCAGCTCCTTCCAGCTGGAGTGGATCGAGACCTTCAGGCCGTTCATCGGCATCTGCATGAACATCACCCCGGACCACCTGGACCGGTATGCCTGCATGGAGGAGTACGTCTTCTACAAGCTCAGGCTCTTCGCAAACCAGACCCGTGACGACATCGCCATCATCAACGACGACGACGAGTACCTCAGGGGCATTCCGCTCGCAGCGCGCCGGGTGGTTTTCTCCATGACGCACCCCACCGCGGGCGACGGCGCCTATCTCAGGGACTCCCGCATCATCTTCACCGGGGCCGTCGCGGGCGTCGGCCCTGAAGTCCCTCCGGCTGCGTCCGTCGGAGGAGGGGTCATCGAGGACATGCTGGCAACGGCGCTCGCCGGGAGGTTCCTCGGGGTGGCGAACGAGGTGATGGAGGAGGTGTTCCTGAGCTTCAGGGTGATCCACCACCGCTTCGAGCACGTGGACACCATCGACGGCGTCACCTTCATCGACGACTCCAAGGCCACCAACGTGGGCGCGCTGGACAAGGCGCTGGCCACGCTGTCCTCGCCGGTCATCCTCATCCTGGGCGGCAAGGACAAGGGGGGGGACTTCGGCGAGATCGCACGGCGCTACCAGGGCGGCATCAGGAAGGCGTATCTCATCGGCGAGGCGTCCGAACGTATCGAGGGCGAGCTCAAAGGTGTCGTGCCCACCCAGAGGGCCCTCGACATGGATGAGGCGGTGGTTCAGGCATACAGGGGCGCTTCCCCGGGCGACGTGATCCTGCTGAGCCCGGGGTGCGCGAGCTTCGACATGTACACGAGTTATGCACACAGGGGAGAGGTGTTCCGGGAATGCGTCCGTGGAATATCGCAGAGCAGGCGAGAGAGATAGACTTCGACGTGGTCTTCTTCCTCGCCACCATGGCCCTGCTCGTGCTGGGCACGGTGATGATCTTCTCGTCGAGCTACTTCATCTCCAAGGAGCTCTACGGGAACGGCATCACCATGACCAGGAGGCACCTCCTCCACGTGATCCTGGGCACCGTTGCCATGGTGGGATTCATGAGCCTGGACTACCGGAGGCTCTCCGCCAGGGGCCTGGTCATGGCGGCGCTGCTGGGAAGCGCCCTTGCCCTGGTGCTGTGTTTCGTGCCTCACATCAGCCACGCAGGCGGCGGATCCCGGCGCTGGATCGGGTTCGGCCCCGCGACCTTCCAGGCCTCCGAGCTCGCCAAGATGGCGCTCATCCTCTTCATGGCCAACTACCTCTCCCGCAAGGCACGCTTCATGGGAGACTTCGCCCGGGGGCCCCTGCCGGTCCTGATCGTCACGGCGCTGGTGTGCGTGCTCATCTTCATCGAGCCCGACTTCGGCACCGCAGCGGCCGTCGGCATCTGGTCCCTCATGATGCTCTTCATCGCGGGCATGCGCATCAAGCACCTCGCCGTGGTCCTGGCGTCGGTAATCCCCCTGGGCATCGCCGCCATGGTGGTGGAGCCCTACCGGTTCGCCAGGCTCAAGGCCTTCCTGAACCCCTGGGACGACATGCTGGGCATCGGCTACCAGATCATCCAGGCCATGGTGGGATTCGCCAACGGCAGGGTCTTCGGCTCCGGCCTCGGCGAGGGCAGCCAGAAGCTCTTCTTCCTGCCCGCCCCCCACACTGACTTCATCATGGCCGTGGTGGGGGAGGAGCTCGGCTTCGCCGGGGTGCTCCTGGTGGCGGTGCTGTTCGGCGTCTGGATCTGGCGCGGCTTCAGCATCGCACAGGCCACCAACGACTCCTTCGGGCACCACCTGGTGCTGGCCTCGGTCTGCCTCATCGGGCTCCAGGCGGTGCTCAACATGGGCGTGGCCCTGTCCGTGCTGCCCACCACCGGCATCGCCCTGCCCTTCTTCAGCTACGGCGGCTCCCCCCTGCTCAGCACCATGTGCATCAGCGGGGTGATCCTCTCCGTGTCCAGGAGGGCCCGCATATGAAGGTGCTCGTCACCGCGGGAGGTACGGGGGGCCACATCATGCCGGCCGTGGCCATCGCCGAGGCCGTGCGGTCGCTCAGCCCCGAGACGGAGATCCTTTTCGTGGGCACGGACAGGGGCATGGAGGAGCGCATCGCCCGGCTGAACGGCCTGAACTTCGTGGCGCTGCCGTCTCTCGGCATCAAGGGCAAGTCGACGTCACAGCTCGCACGGGCCCTGCTGGTCAACACACGGGCCTTCGCCCGCGCCCTGGGCATCGTCAGGGGGTTCGCTCCGGACTGGGTCATCGGCACGGGCGGGTACGTGACGGGCATGGTGGTGCTGGCGGGCAGGATCCTGGGATGCACCTGCGCCATCCAGGAGCAGAACGCCGTGCCCGGCCTCACCAACCGCCTGCTCGGCCGCATCGTGCACCGGGTATACCTCTCCTTCCCGGACACGACGGGCATGTTCGATCCTTCCCGGGCACGCCTCACGGGCAACCCGCTGCGCAGGACCCTGGTCCAGGCACGTCGGGACGCGAAGCCCGGGCACCTCCTCGTCCTGGGGGGAAGCCTGGGGGCGCGCAGCATCAACCGGGCCACCGTGGATGCGCTCAAGATCCTCAGGGACAGGGGCTTCGCGCCGGAGGTGGTCCACCAGTGCGGCACGGACGACTGCCAGTGGGTGTCGGACGAATACCGCGACGCGGGGATCCGGGCACGGGTGCATGCCTTCATCGACGACATGGCATCGGTCTATGCGGGCGCGGCGCTCGCCGTGTCACGGTGCGGGGGCATCACGCTGGCGGAGCTGTCCGCCCTGGGGCTGCCCTCCATCATGATCCCCTTCCCCCACGCCTCGGACGACCACCAGAGCGCGAACGGCAGGTACGTGGCGGAGCGCGGGGGCGGCTGGCTCATTGCGGAACGCGACCTCACTCCCGAGCGGCTCGCATCGGAGATACAGGCCAGGCTCACGGACACCCGGGGCCTGGAGACGGCATCGAAAAACATGTGCGGCATCGGCCTCGGCGCCGGGGCCCGGATCATCGCAGAGGAGATCGCAGGTGTTTAGGGGCATAACCAGGATCCATTTCGTGGGCATCGGGGGCATCGGCATGAGCGGCATCGCCGAGCTGCTCCTCAACCTCGGATTCACCGTGACCGGATCGGACGTGTCCGACTCGGAGGCCGTGCACCGGCTCCGCTCCCTGGGCGCCGTGGTCCACATCGGGCACGCCCCGGAGAACATCGGGGACGCCCAGGTGCTGGTCTACTCGTCCGCGGTGGGGCTCGACAACCCCGAGTGCGTCGCGGCCAGGACCCGGACCCTGCCCGTGATCCCCCGGGCCGAGATGCTCGCCGAGCTCATGCGCATGAAGTTCTCCATCGCCATCGCAGGGACCCACGGCAAGACCACCACCACCTCCATGCTGGCCACGATCCTCGCCATGGCGGGCAAGGACCCCACGGCGGTCATCGGGGGAAGGCTGGACATGTTCGGGTCCAACGCCAGGCTCGGCGACAGCGAGCTCCTGGTGGCAGAGGCGGACGAGAGCGACCGGTCGTTCCTCAAGCTGGCCCCCATCGTGGCCGTGGCCACCAACATCGAGGAAGAGCACATGGACTGCTACCGGGACATCGACGACATCCGCGACACCTACGTGCAGTTCCTCAACAAGGTCCCCTTCTTCGGCTTCGACATGGTCTGTCTGGACGACGAGAACATCCAGCACATCCTGCCCCGGCTGGAACGCAAGGTGATCACCTACGGATCGCACACCCAGGCCATCTACCGCTACACCGAGCCGGGCTTCTCCGGCCTCACCACGACGTTCACGGCGCACCGCAAGGGCGAGGTGCTCGGCGAGGTCACCCTCGGCGTGCCGGGAAAGCACAACTGCCTCAACGCCCTGGCCGCCATCGCCACATCCCTGGAGCTCGGCGTCGACTTCGACGTGATCAGGCAGGGGCTGGCCTCCTTCAAGGGTGTCCAGCGCCGGTGCCACGTGCGCGGCGAGAAGAAGGGCATCACCGTCATGGACGACTACGGCCACCACCCCACCGAGATCCGCATGACCCTGGCCGGCATCAAGAAGGGCTTCCCCAAGCGCCGCGTCATCGCGGTCTTCCAGCCGCACCGCTACACCCGGACCCGGGACCTGTTCGAGGGCTTCGTGAACTCGTTCTACGACGCCAGCAGGCTCTACATCACCGAGATCTACCCGGCCTCGGAACAGCCCATCGAGGGGGTGAGCGGCCAGAGGCTCTTCGAGGAGATCAAGAACCACGGATACCGGGACGCGTTCTTCGTGCAGAACAAGGAGGACCTTCCGGATGTGCTCCTGAAGGGCATCAGGAAGGGCGACCTCGTCATCTTCCTGGGCGCAGGCGACGTGTGGCGCCAGGGGCTCAGGGTCCTGGAGAGGCTTGGATGAGGATGGAACGCATGGTCAGCGCACAGGACATCACCTCCATGCACTGCGGGGGAGACATCGCGTGCATCTTCGAGCCCGAGGGCGCAACCGAGCTCGCAGGGCTCCTGCGTGAGCACCCGGACCTTCTCGTCCTGGGCGGCGGGACCAACACCATCTTCGGGGACGACGTGTTCACGCGGCCCGTGGTGCGCCTGGGCGCCGAGTTCGCCTTCGTGGAGAAGGCCCCGGGGGGCATCAGGGCGGGGGCCGCCGTGACCATGAAGCACCTGGTGTCGTACTGCATCCGCAACGATCTTTCCGGCATCGAGTTCATGGCCGGCATACCGGGAACCCTGGGCGGGGCTCTGTGCATGAATGCCGGCACCGCGGACAGGGGCATCATGGACGCCGTGGTCGAGATCGAGCTCACCGACGCCTCGGGCAGCAGCACCCTGGCCAGGGAGCGGATCGACTGCTCGTACCGCAGCGGGGGCATCCCGGAGGGCGGCGTGATCACCGCGGCCAGGCTCTCCCTGCAGGCCGCCCCCGTGGGCGAGGTGCGCAGGAACGTGCTGGCCTTCCTCGCCAGGCGCAAGGGTCAGCCCCGGGGATTCAGCGCGGGCTCCGTCTTCCGGAACCCTCAGGGACACGCAGCCGGTGAGCTCATCGATCGGGCAGGGTTCAAGGGCAGGCGCATCGGGGGGGCGAAGGTTTCGGAAGTCCACGCGAACTTCATCATCAACGACGGACATGCACGCGCATCGGACGTCAGGGAACTGATACGCCTCGTGAAACAGGGCGTGAAGGAGCGGTTCGGGATCGAGCTTACAGAGGAGGTGAGGATCGTTGGTCAGTGACTTCGGCGACTTGCGGGATCGCCTGAAGATCCCCTCCAAGAAGAGGACCATCTCCCAGATCAACACCGTGCTCAGGCTCTTCATGTGGCTGTGCATCGGGGTCTCGGGGGTACTCATCACCGTGTGCGCCGCGGCCTACGTCGCGAACTCCGCCGTGTTCGACGTGAAGCGCATCGAGATCAACGGCATCGCGCACGTGAAGGCCGACGAGGTCCTCACCCTGCTGGACATCGAGGAGGGGGACAACATCCTGTCCTGGGATATGAACGAGGCGCGCAGGCGGCTGCAGGGACACCCCTGGGTCCGGGATCTGAGCATCTCCCGGCACTTCGTCCCGGCGTCCATCGAGGTGAGCGTCACGGAGCACTCGCCCGCGGCCACCCTCTTCCTCAAGGACAGGCCGTACCTTATCTCGGAACAGGGACTGGTGTTCGTCTCCTCGCCGGAGAAGTACTACGGACTCATGATCGATGCCCGGCAGTACGACCGCCGGGATATGCAGCAGGGGCTCGACCAGGTGCTGATGAGCGCCATCGCCTCGGCGCGGCTCGCCCGGTCCAAGGGGCTTCAGGTGCAGGATATCGTGATCGAGCCGGGCGGGCTCGTGGACATACGGCTGAAAAGCGGCATCACGCTGACCATCTTCGGCGGCATGAAGCCGGTCATGGCGGAACGGGCGATCAGGGTGATACAGACACTGAAGCCTCCGGAAGGGACGGTTATGGATCTGAGGTGCGACGACAAGGTGGTTCTGCGGAACAGGAGCGTGCATGGCGGCGAGGGATAGGATCATTGTCGGGCTGGATATCGGGACCACCAAGATCTGCTGCCTCATCACCGAGATGGGCGAGGCGGGAGAGCTGGAGGTCATCGGGTTCGGGGTTTCCGAGTCCAAGGGGCTCAGGAGAGGACTCGTGGTGAACATGGAGCAGACCGTGGACGCCATCCGGGGCTGCGTTGAGGACGCCGAGCGCATGGCGGGCATCCGGGTGGACGAGGTGTACACCGGCATCGCCGGGGGCCACATCCAGGGCATCAGCACCAGCGCGGTCATCGCCGTCAAGGGCGACGAGGTCACGGACATCGACCGCCGCCGGGTGGTGGACCAGGCCAAGGACTTCGCCAAGCCCGTGGGCGTGGAGATCATCCACGTACTGCCCCAGGAGTTCACGGTGGACGACGTCACGGGCATCGTCAACCCAGTGGGCATGGCCGGCTCCAGGCTGGAGGCCAAGGTGCACATCGTCACCGGGTCGGTGTCCGCGGTGAGCAACATCACCAAGTGCGCCCAGAAGGCAGGCCTCGGCCTCCAGGACATCGTGCTCCAGCAGATCGCCTCGGCCGCGGCCATCCTGACCCCGGACGAGATGCAGCTGGGCGTGATCCTCATGGACATCGGGGGAGGCACCACGGATATCGCGGTCTTCAACGAGGGGGCCATCCGGCATACCTCGGTGCTCTCTCTGGGCGGCGACAACATCACCAACGACATCGCCGTGGGCCTGCGCTGCCCCATCGCCGAGGCGGAGCGCCTCAAGATCAAGTACGGACACGCGACCTCGGCGAAGGTGTCCGCCGACGAGCAGATCGAGGTGCCGTCCATCGGCGGGGACACGGTGAACATGGTGCCCCGGAGGATATTGTCCGAGATCATCGAATCCAGGGTGGAAGAACTCTTCAAACTTGCATATAATGAAATCAGGAACACCGGGTATTCGGAAATGATGTCGGCCGGGCTTGTGCTCACCGGCGGCGCAAGCCTGCTGGAGGGGGTTGCCGAGCTGGCAGAGGGTATCATGCACATGCCCGTGAGGGTGGGGCTTCCCCGGGGAGTGAAAGGTCTGGTGGAGCTGGTGAACAGCCCGGCCTTCGCCACCGCGGTGGGCCTGTGCGTGTACGAGGCGGGCAAACCGTCGTACGGGTTCAAACCGAAAGGTACCGGCGTCTTCGAGAGGATACTGGAGAGAATGATCAGCTGGTTCAAGGAAGTCTTCTAACTGCAGGGGGGGTGCGACTATGTACGAACTGGAGAAAGTAGAGAGCATGGGCGCTCAGATAAAGGTCATCGGCGTGGGCGGGTGCGGATGCAATGCGGTGAACAACATGATCAACGCCAAGCTCAAGGGCGTTGAGTTCATCGCGTGCAACACCGACATCCAGACCCTGAAATCCTCCCTGTCCACCGGCCGCCTCCAGATCGGGACCAAGCTCACCCGGGGCCTGGGCGCGGGCGGCAGCCCGGACATCGGCCGGAACGCGGCCCTGGAGAGCGAGAAGGAGCTCAGGGCGGCCCTGGAAGGCACCGACATGGTCTTCATCACCGCGGGCATGGGCGGCGGCACCGGCACCGGGGCATCGCCCGTCGTGGCGCAGGTGGCCAAGGACATGGGTATCCTCACCGTGGCGGTGGTGACCAAACCCTTCCCCTTCGAGGGCAAGCGGAAGATGAGCCAGGCCGAGGCGGGCGAGAAGGAGCTCGCCGAGAGCGTGGACGCCATCATCGTCATCCCCAACAACCGCCTGCTCAGCATGGCGGGGAAGAACGTGCCCCTGCTGGAGGCCTTCAGGATGGCCGACGAGATCCTCATCAACGCGGTGAAGGGCATCTCGGACCTCATCAACAACACCGGGCTGGTCAACGTCGACTTCAACGACGTGAAGGCCGTGATGATCGAGAAGGGCAAGGCCCTCATGGGCATCGGATGCGGCACCGGAGAGGACCGGGCGGCCGTGGCGGCCCAGGCGGCCATCAGCTCCCCGCTGCTGGAGGACATGGACATCCACGGCGCCAAGGGCCTGCTCATCAACATCACGAGCGGGCCTTCCATCACCATGAACGAGATCCACGAGGCCTCGTCCCTGATCCAGGCCGCGGCCCACGAGGACGCAAACATCATCTGGGGCGTGGTCATCGACCAGGAGCTCGGGGACCAGGTGGCCATCACCGTGGTGGCCACGGGCTTCGCCAACAAGCCCATCGTGCTCTCCGCGGGCGCGGACAAGGGAAGGGTCCACCAGAGCATGCGGGACGCGCAGAACGCCACGGTCATCGACTACAGCAGGCCCGCGTTCATGCGCAAGAAGGAGCAGAAGGACGAGAAGGAGAAGGAGGTCATCAAGCTCGGCATGGTGGTGGACGAGAGCGTGCTTGACCAGGACCTGTACACCGTGCCCACCTTCCTGCGCAAGAAGGCTGACTGAGCGGCACCATGCGGCCCACGCGGGTTGAGATCGACCTCTCGGCCATCAGGCACAACCTCGCGCTCATCAGGGCCCGCACGAAAGGCCGCATCATGATGGCCATCAAGGCCGACGCCTATGGCCACGGCGCCCAGACCGTGGGCCGGTTCGTCCAGGAGCTCGGCCTGGTCGACATGTTCGGCGTGAGCTGCATCGAGGAGGGCCTCCAGCTCAGGAAGTCCGGCATCCGGCTGCCCATCCTCCTCTTCGGCCTCATCGCGGGGACGCCGGACGACATCGACGCCGTGTTCTCGGAAAACCTGACACCCACGGTGGTGGACCTCGCCCCGGTGGAGGCCCTGGTCCAGGGCGCGAGGAAGTGGAACCGCGCCCTCGCCGTGCATGTGAAGACCGATACGGGCATGGGCAGGCTCGGCCTGAGCCCCGAGAGGACCCTGGGGGTCATCGAGCACCTGTCCACACTGAAGGAGATCCACATCGCCGGGCTCTACACCCACTTCCCGGTCTCGGACGCCCCTGCACACCCCTTCACCGACAACCAGATCAGGCAGTTCCTGGAGCTCTCCAACCGGATCGCCTCCCTGGGCATCGACGTGGGCCTGCGCCACACGGCCAACTCCGGGGCCATCGTCAACCACCCCGAGTCGTTCATGGACATGGTGAGGCCGGGCATCCTCTGCTACGGGCTGTACCCGGGCGAGGACATGCCCCACGTGCTCGATGTGCGGCCCGCCATGACGCTCAAGACCGCCGTCATGTTCGTCAAACGGGTGAGAAAGGGGACGCCGCTCTCCTACGGCCTGACCTTCCGCACCGAGAGGGACAGCACCATCGCCACCATCCCGCTGGGCTACGCCGACGGGTACTCCCGCTCGCTCTCCAACAGGGCGCAGGTGTCCATCGCGGGCAGGCACTACCCCGTGGTGGGCCGGATCTGCATGGACCAGACGCTCATCGACCTGGGGGACGACACGTATCCGGTGGGCCAGGAGGTGGTCCTGTTCGGGCCCGACTCCATCACGGCGGCCGACGTGGCGGCCTGGAGCGGCACGATCCCCTACGAAGTCACCTGCGAGATGAGCAGGCGCGTGCCGAGAACGTACTCGGGAAACACCCTGGACGCCGCGTAACTGCTGATCACACGAGAGTACCGAACCGGTTCGCGACAGGAGGGGACATGGCCATGGACCGACTGAGAAGATTCTTCCACCCCAGGGGCATCGCCGTATTCGGGAGCATGACCGAGGGCTGGTTCTTCGGCGGTGCCGTGGTGATCAAGGAACTCCAGGCCCTTGGGTACCAGGGGGCCATCTGCCCCATCCACCCCACGGCCAGGACGGTCTACGGACTGAAAGTCTACCCGGACATCTCACAGGTCGGGGCGGAGGTGGACCTGGCGGTCATCGCCACCATGTGGGCGTACGGGCCGTCATCCGAGGCGGTGGCCAGGCTCGGGGACCTGGCCGAGCAGCACGGCATACCCTTCTATCCCACGACCCGCAGGGCGGTCTTTGCCCTTGGGTACCTGGCGGGATACGCGCGGCGGAGAGACCGGGTTCTCGCCCGCGACACCTTTTTGAGGCAATAAAAAAAGGGGATGGGTTGGCAACCCATCCCCCAACCATGTGGGGTCAGCCACAGGCATCCTCATCTGTTATCGTTTCACGAAGGTGCTGGTCGCGCTGTTCACGATCTTCTTGTCCAGGGTCGTCCCCTGCACGTACCAGGTCACGGTGGTCCCCTTGGGGATGAACCATCCCCATACCACCGGGCTCAGGGTGGTGGAGGTGGAGCTGCCCGTGTACACGTTGCTGTACTTCTTGCCGCCGTTGATGGAGATGTAGACCTTGTAGCTCTTGAATCCGTCGCCTGCCCACTCCAGGGTGGGGCTCGCATAGCATGCAGCACCGTTGGTCGGGCTGATCAGGGTGATCTCGGCGGTGCCGCCCTGCACGGTGACGGTCACACTGGCCGGGCTGCTGGTGTCCTGGCCGTCGTACACCCTGAGCTCGAACACGTACACCCCTGCCTGGCCGGCGGTGAAGGAGGGACGGGCCGTGTTGGAGCCGCTCAGCGAAACCACGGTGCCGGAGGTCTGGGACCACACGTAGGAGACCGCGGTGCCGTCAGGGTCGTAGCTGGCGCTGCCGTCCAGGGTCACCACGGAGCCCGCGGTGACAACCACGTTGCTGCCGGCGTCGGCGATGGGCACCTGGTTGGCGTTGTCCACGGTGACGACCACGGTATCCGTGGATGTGGCCTGGCCGTCGGACACGGACACCCTGAACTCGAGACTGCCCGAGGTGGTGGGGGTGAAGAACGGGGTCATGGTGTTGGCGTTGATGATCTGCACCGTTGCTCCTGCGGTCTGGGTCCAGGCAAAGGTGATGCCGTCCTGGTCGGGATCGTAGGAAGCCGAACCGTCGAGCACCACGTCCTCGCCCACATAGGCGTGGATATCTGCGCCTGCGCTGGCGACGGGCGGGGTGTTCTGGGACAGCACCCTGATGACCACCCGGTCCGCGGTGGAGGACACGATGCCGTCATTGACCACGAGCTGGAACTCCAGGGTGCCCACCCTGGATGCGGTGAAGGTGGGGTTGGCCGCGGTGGCGCTGCTCAGGCTCACCGTGGTGCCTGAAACCTGGGTCCAGGAATAGCTCAGCGGGTTTCCGTCAGGGTCGGTGGAGGCCGAACCGTTCAGCTGCACGGTGCTTCCCACGTTCACGTCCTGGTCAGGTCCCGCGTTCGCCGTGGGTGCGCTGTTCACGGCATTCACCGTCACGTTGACCTGGTCCGCCGCGCTGGTGTTGACACCGTCGGAGCACCGCACCGAGAACACGTACAGGCCGGAATTGGCGGGGGTGAAGGTGATGTCCTGCTGGCTCAGGCCGGGCAGTGAGACACCGGGGCCCGAGACCTTGGTCCAGGCATAGGTGAGGCTGTCCTCGTTGGAGTCAGAACCGGTGGCATGCAGCGTGATCTGGGAGCCGGCGTCGATGGTCCTGTCGCTGCCTGCGCTCACCACCGGCGCCACGTTGGTGATGACCACACTCACACTGTCCGTGGAGGTCTGGTGGCCGTCGGAGCAGCTCAGCCTGAAGGAGTAGGTGCCGGCCTTGATGCCGACGAAGTATGCCACGCTGGCGGTGGAATCTTCGAGAATCACGGTGGCAGGGCCTCCGGTCTGGACCCATGCGTAGCTCAGGCTGTCACCGGTGGGGTCGTACGAGGAGGAGCCGTTGAGCATGACCCGCTGCGGGATCACGGTCTGGTCGGTTCCGGCATTGGCCACCGGTGCGTTGTCCGCGGCGCTGATCGGGTTGGTGCCGGCGAGGTATTCGTTGTAGTTGGACACACCGTCGCTGTCACTGTCGACGGATGCGTCGTTCACGGAGGAGCTCAGACCGTAGGTCGACTCCCAGGCATCCGGCATGCCGTCCCCGTCGCTGTCGAGCCGCAGGGTGATGGTATCGGTGACGGGGGTTGTCATCCAGTTCCCTGAGGAGTCCTTGAACAGGGCATACACGGTCTTGGTGCCGTCGCCCGTGGAAAGGGTCCAGGGATAGCTGGACGCATAGGCCACCTCGCTGGAATAGGTCGACCCGTCGTTGCTGAACCGCATGCCCGTGACCGTGCCCGCCCCGTCGCTGGCACTGATGGTCAGGGTGACGTTTCTCGAGGTCGTGGAGCCCGCCCCACCATTGATGGATACGCTGCCCGTGGGCGGCGTCGTGTCCGGGACCGGGATGTACGCGCTCTGCTGGGCGGACAGGGCCGACTCGTTGTCCGCGGTGTCGTATGCGCTCACCGCCACATAGTAGGTGGACCCTGCCTGGGCGCTGCCGATGGTGTAGGTGGTGACGTTTCCCACATCCACCGCCTGGGAATAGCTGCCCGGGTTCGTGCCGTAGTACACCTTGTACCCGGCAAGGTCTTCCTC
>CAZNGL010000058.1:0-16429 GCA_964572405.1 uncultured Bacteriovoracaceae bacterium | reverse complement strand
TCTCCACGTACAGGTCGTCGCCCTGCCTCACAAAGGTGTCGTGCGGCGCCAGGGATATGAAGACATACAGGTCGCCCGGGGGCCCGCCGAGTTCCCCCAGCTCACCTTCGCCAGAAACCCGCATGGTGGCGCCGGTGTCCACGCCGGCCGGGATCTTGACCTTGAGCTGCCTGCGCTTGATCACGTGCCCCGATCCCGAGCAGTGTTTGCAAGGCTTCTTGATGACCTGGCCCGCGCCCCGGCATGTCGGGCAGGTGGTGGATATGGTGAAGAATCCCTGGGAGCGGTACACCTGGCCCTTGCCGCCGCAGGTGCCGCACTTCTCGGGCGTGGTGCCGGGCTCGGCGCCGGTGCCGCCGCACTCTTCGCAGGGGATGGTCTTGGGGATCTCGAGCTCGATCTCCGTGCCTTTTGCAGCCTCCTCCAGGGTGATGGTGGCGTCGTACCTGAGGTCGGCGCCCTTGGAGGGCCTCCTGCGCCCGCCCCTGCGGCCGCCCGGGAACCCGAACATGTCGCCGAAGATGTCAGAGAAGCTGCTGAAGATGTCGTCGAAGCTCGTGAACTCGTGGAACCCGGTACGCGACAGGCCCTCATGGCCGAACTGGTCGTAGATGCGACGCTTCTCGGGATCCCCGAGCACCTCGTACGCCTCGGCCCCTTCCTTGAACCGCGTCTCGGCCTCGGCGTCGCCGGGGTTGCGGTCCGGATGGTACTTCAGTGCGAGCTGGCGGTACGCCTTCTTGATTTCGTCGGCTGCTGCGGATTTGGATACCCCGAGGATCTCGTAGTAGTCCTTCTTCGTCATGACCGCTCGTGCAGTGTGACCTTCCCCTCGGCGAGCTCTCTGAGCGCTGTGACCACGTACCGGTTGTCCTTGCGCCTGCTCAGGGCAAGCGCACCCTTCATGAGCTGCTTGGTGCGCTTGGAAGCGGCGATGGCCAGGGAGAAGCGATCGGGTACCTTCTCAAGACAGTCTTCTACGGTGACTCGTGCCATGGTTACCTTCCTCGGTTTTCAAGTGAAAGCCTCATGCCATATATTTCCGAAATCGTCAAGGGCCTGAATGCCGGAATATATGGCAATAAATTCGTATGGTTGTTTTCCCGATCCATCCTGTCCGGGGGCATGCCCCCGGACAGGATGGATGCCGCCGGTCAGTCGTCGTAATTGCCCGTTCCCGCCTCCTTCCGGTGGAGGGACTGAGCCTTCTTCAGGATCCCCTCCCGGGTCCACCCCGCGGGGTCCTCGATGCGGTCCGCCTTGGGTCCCATGTCGTGGGAGCCCTTCTCCAGGATGGCCTCCACGGCGAGGTCCGCGGTGTCCCTGGCGTTGAACCAGGTCACCAGCAGGTCGTACACGAAGTCCTCCACGCCCTTGGCCATGCGCTCCCGGATGTGGCGGGGCTGGGCCAGGAGCTTGTTCTCGAAGGGCAGGTTCAGGTTCTTGTAGTCACCGGCCTTGAGCGCCTTGCCCTGGGCGTAGGCCACCATCTCTGCCCACAGCTCGTCGGTGACCCCCTGGTCGGGGAGCTTGATGAAGTTCTTCTGGTCGTCAAGGATGGCGTTGCCGAACTCGTTCACCTTGACTCCCCAGGAGAGCATCTGCAGGGCTGTGGCCACGTTGGCCTTGGTGGTTCGCGTCTCCGTGGCGATGCGCTTGAGGCGCTCGTAGTGGTTGCCCGAGGTGCCGTGCTGGGCGCCCGAGATGCCGTAGGGCGCGAGCGCCTCGTGGATGCGCCGGGTGAGTTCCACGTCGATGCCCGAGTCGGTCGCCTCGATGCCGTGGGTGGTGCCGTTGTTCAGCGCGATCCAGTCAGGGAAGATGTTGTTCGCGTTGAGCCCCCGGATGAGGAACAGGGCCTCTTCCGGCGTGGAGAGACCCTCCTTGCCCTTGATCTCGCCCACCTCGGTCTCGTACCCCGCCCAGGAGGGTATGTACTGGTTCAGCTCGATGTTGGCCAGGAGGTTCTCTTCGTCCACCATGTGGGAGGCGTCGATGGCGATGGAGGTGATGCCCGCGTCGAACATGGAGGGGATGTCCGTCTTGGCCTTGCCCACCTCTGGCTGCTTCTTGAGCCCGAAGTGGTCCGCGTGGATGGCCACGGGCACGGTGATGTCGAGTTCGTTGCAGATGGTGTCGGCATACCGGGCCAGGTTCCACATGTTGATGAGGCAGTAGGTGGCCTCGGACTTGGCGATCTCCAGGATGACCGCCGCGTTGGCCCGCTGCGCGGCCTGCAGCACGCCCCTGATCACGATGCTGTTGCGGGCGTTGGCCGCGATGGTCATGGCCTTGCCCTTCTTCACCATGGCGCGGTCGATGACCTTGCCGCTCACCAGGAGCGCCCTGGAGTGGGGGAAGAGCCTGGCTATCGTCGGTGGCCGACCGATCTCAAGGGCCTTTTTGAAATCCTTCTTGCTCGCCATCGTATGCCTCCTCATCGTATGAATTCTCGCGCAGAGCGCTGCAGCTACTGATTCTTCTTCGCGAACTCCTCGTACTCCAGCACGTCGTCCCTGGACCCGATGATGAGCGGGACCCGCTGGTGCAGGGCCGTGGGCTTGATGTCAAGGATGGGCTCATACCCGGTGGACGCGAACCCCCCCGCCTGCTCTGCGATGAAGGCCAGGGGGTTGGCCTCGTAGAGGAGCCTGAGCTTGCCCGTGGGCTTCTTGGGGTCCTTGGTGTCCTCGGGGTAGAGGAAGATGCCGCCCTTCATGAGGTTGCGGTGGAAGTCCGCTACCAGCGACCCGATGTAGCGGGAGGTGTAGGGCTCCTTGCGGACGTTCCGGTCGCTCTTGAGGTAGTCGATGTACTCACGGGTGCCCTGCTTCCAGTAGGGCTGGTTGCCCTCGTTGGTGCTGTAGATCTTGCCTCTCTTGGGCGTGGTGATGTTGGGGTGGGACAGGACGAACTCGCCCACGCTGGGGTCCAGGCTGAAGCCGTTGACCCCGTTGCCCGTGGAGTAGACGAGGATGGTGCTGGAACTGTAGATGATGTACCCTGCGCCGAAGAGCTTGCGGCCGGGCTGCAGGCAGTCTTCCAGGGTTCCGTCCCCGCCGCCGGTGACCCGCCGGTAGATGCCGAAGATGGTGCCGATGGACACATTCACGTCTATGTTGGTGGAGCCGTCCAGGGGGTCGAACATGACCACGTAGTCGCCCTTGGGGTAGTCGGCGGGGATCATGATCATGTCCTTTTCCTCTTCCGATGCCATGACGCACACCTTGCCGATGTAGTTGAGCGCATTGATGAAGAGCTTGTTGGCGTACACGTCGAGCTTCTGCACCTCCTCGCCCTGGATATTGGTGCGCCCGACGTTGCCGAGGATGTCCTCCACGATGCCTGCGTGAGCGACCTGGGCGGCCACCACCTTGGCGGCGAACACGATCTGGCTCAGGATGGCGCTGAATTCCCCCCTGCCTCCGTACCTGCGCTGTTCCTCCATGATGTGGCGGTCCAGGGAAATGATGGTGTCGTTCATACTACCCCCTTGTGCGTGCGGATGATGGTGAAGAAATGTGGTGCGAACACTGAGCATGATATCGCCGGGGGGGCGAAAAATCAAGATATTCCGTGGTCGTGAAATATGTCTTGACAGCCCGGGCATGTTTCTCTATACAGAAACATCATGAAGGGCACAATGCATGACCCGACGAGAATCAGGTGGTGGTGGCGAGCCAAGGATACTGGTGTTTGGGGAGGTTTGCCTTAGGGTACAATTTCAGCCACACGTGAAAGCGGCAGGCCCCCCAGGGGGCTTGCCGCTTTTTTTTCACCAGGGGAGTACACAATGCCGGATCAGATGAGGATCATCAGGGATGTAAACGACAATGGCGTGGTCGTGGTGCAGAGCCTGGCCTGCGACACCGTCACCCCGGTGGGCGCGTACAGCGCGCTCGTGGGGGATGCGAACGGGTTTCTCCTGGAATCGGTGCCCGTGGCATACAGCTTCGTGGGAAGGTTCGAGCCGGGAGGCATCATCGAGATCGCCGAGGGCGAGGACGACCCCTGGTCACGGGTGCCCTTCATCCGATCCCCGCTCGCGTTCGACACCAACTCCCTGCCGCCGTTCATCGGGGGGTATGTGGGCTATATCGGCTACGACATGGTGCGCGGAGTGGAGGTGCTCCCCCGTCCCGGGAACGCTTCCGGGTTTCCGGATGCCCTGCTGGGAAGGGTGGACACGCTGCTGGTGTTCGACCACCTGAAGCAGGACCTCAGGCTCATCCAGGCCTTTGTCGAACAGGGCCTTTCGGACGACGAGGCCCTTGCCAGGGGGCGGCGGGGGTTCGAGGAGGTGGACGACGCGCTCCATTCGGGCCGCGTGATCAGCCGGGCACAGGCGCCCCGCGTCACCGGCGTCCAGGAGGTCTTGCCCGACGACGCCGCGTTCACCCATGCGGTGCTCAAGGCAAAGGACTACCTCTACCAGGGAGACATCATGCAGGTGGTCCTGTCCCGCAGGCTCAGGATAGACCTCGACGGCGACCCCTTCGACATCTACCGCAGGCTCCGCAGGATCAACCCCTCGCCGTACCTGTTCTACATCAGGATCGCGGACGTGACGCTCATCGGCTCGTCGCCCGAGGAGATGGTGCGGCTCCAGGGGGACACCATCACCACGGTCCCCATCGCCGGGACAAGGCCCCGGGGCAGGACGCCCGTTGAGGACGACGCCCTGGCGAACGACCTCCTGGCGGACGAGAAGGAGCGGGCCGAACACCTCATGCTCCTGGACCTCGCCCGGAACGACGTGGGCCGGGTGTCGCTGCCGGGAACGGTGCGCGTGGTGCAGCGGGAGCAGGTCCGCCTGTACTCGCACGTCATGCACATCGTCTCGTGCGTGGAGGGCACCAGGAAGGAGGGGGTGAACGCCGTGGACGTCCTGAAGGCGTGTTTCCCCGCGGGCACGGTCTCGGGCGCGCCCAAGGTGAGGGCCATGGAGATCATCGACGAGCTGGAGGGCAGGTGCAGGGGGCCCTATGCCGGGGCCGTGGGGTACCTCTCCTACAACGGGAACATGGACACGGGCATCGTGATCCGGACCATCTTCTCCCGGGGCGGCAGGACCTATCTCCAGGCCGGCGCGGGCATCGTGTGGGACTCCACCCCCGAGCGGGAGATGAAGGAGATCGACAACAAGCTCAAGGCGCTGCACACATCGCTGGGAGGCAACCCATGACCCTCATGATCGACAACTTCGACTCGTTCACCTACAACCTGGTGCAGGCCGTGGCGGCCCGTGGAGAGGAGGTGGTGGTGAGGCGGAACAACGCCGTGGACATCGGGGCCGTCCACGCCCTGAACCCCCGGGCCATCATCGTCTCGCCGGGGCCGGGCGACCCGGACGACGCCGGTGTCTCCGTGGAGATCATCCGGCACTTTGCCGGCAGGATCCCCATCCTGGGCGTGTGTCTCGGCCACCAGTGCCTGGCGTACGCCTTCGGCGGGAAGATCGTGCCTGCGAAAAAGGTCATGCACGGCAAGCTCTCCCGCATATCCCACGACGGCACGGGCCTGTTCGAAGGCCTCCCCGCGGGCTTCTCAGCGGTGCGGTACCACTCTTTAGCAGTGGAAGAGGAGAGCCTTCCCGCGTCGCTGCGCGTGTGTGCCCGCACCGAGGACGACGGAGAGATCATGGCCATCACCGATGACGAGCGGGCGCTGTTCGGGGTCCAGTTCCACCCCGAGTCCATTGCCACCGAATACGGCGAGCAGCTTCTGATGCACTTCATCGACCAGACAAGGAGGACCTCATGAAGGAGGCGTTCGAAAAACTCATTGCAGGACGGGACCTGGACCGCCCGGAGATGGAGCGGTGCTTCGGCCTGATCATGTCCGGCCAGGTGAACGACGTGCAGATCGGCGGGTTCCTCACGGCGCTGCGCATCAAGGGAGAGACCCCCGCCGAGATCGAGACCGCGGCACGGGTCATGCGCAGCCACGCGGTTCCCGTGGACACGGGCTGCGACGTGGTGGTGGACACCTGCGGGACCGGCGGCGACGGCGCCTCCACCTTCAACATCTCCACGGCCGCAGCGTTTGTCATGGCGGGTGCCGGGTACCACGTGGCCAAGCACGGCAACCGCTCCGTGAGCTCCTCCTCCGGCAGCGCCGACTGCCTGGAGGCCCTGGGCGTGCCCATCACCCTGGGGCCCGAGGATGCCGCCAGGGCCGTCAGGGAAAAGGGCTTCTGCTTCCTCTTCGCCCCTGCCTACCACCCGAGCATGAAGTACGCCATGCCCGCGCGCAAGCAGCTCGGCATCAGGACCGTCTTCAACACGCTGGGGCCCCTTGCCAACCCGGCCGGGGCCACGCACCAGGTCATCGGCGTGTACGCGGCATCGCTCGTGGACCCCATCTGCGAGGCGCTCATGCACATGGGGCTGAAGGGGGCCATGGTGGTGCACAGCGGGCTCGACGAGGTATCCGTGTCCGGGCCCACCCGTTACGCCAGGCTTGCAGCCGGCTCGATCACCTCCGGAGAGATCCGGCCGGAAGACGCGGGGCTTCAGGCCGTGAACGCGGACGAGCTCAGGGTGTCGTCTCCCCAGGAGTCGGCCCGGAAGATCCAGTACCTCTTCGAGGGGAAGCTCCAGGGGGCCTGCCTGAACAGCCTGCTCCTGAACGCCGGGGCCGCCTTCATGGCCGTCGACGGGGCCATGGGCATCAGAGAGGGCGTGGCCATGGCCCGCGAGGTTATCCGCAGCGGCAGGGCCCTGGACGCCCTGAACAGGGTCCGGGCCTGATCATGGATTTTCTCAGGGAGATGTACGGGTCCGCCCTCAAACGGGCGGTCCAGCTCGAGGTGCCGCACGGTCCGGCGCCCGAGGTGCGGCCCTTCGGGCAGGCACTCCATGGCATGGCGCTCATCGCCGAAGTGAAGTACGCCACCCCTGCGGACGGGTTCCTGGGAATCACGGATACCCCCGAGGCAATAGCCCGCGAGTACGAACGGCTCGGCGCGGCCGCCGTGTCCTGCCTCACCGAGCCGGAGTATTTCGCCGGTTCGCTTGAGTACATCGCCAGGATCCGCGCAGCCTGCAGTCTGCCCGTCATGATGAAGGACTTCATCGCCCACGAGCGGCAGCTGCGCGCCGGGCGGGCGCTCGGGGCGGACGCCTGCCTCCTCATCACCGAGATGCTGGACCTCGACGAGCTCAGGGCGCTGTACGCCTGCGGCCGTGACCTCGGCATGGACTGCCTCGTGGAGGTGCACGGCCCTGCGGGCCTGGACAAAGCCCTGGCCGTCGGGGCGGAGATCATCGGGGTGAACTGCCGGGACCTCGCCACCCTGCAGGTGGACCCGTCGAGGCACGAGGAACTCATCGGCCAGATGCCCAAAGGCGTGGTTACCGTGGCGGAGAGCGGCATCACCTCGGGGGCAAGGCTCAGGGAGCTCAAGGCCCTGGGCTACGATGCCGCGCTCATCGGCAGGGCATTTGCCGGCAGGGAATCGAGGGAGGAGATCTTCCATGTGGGTCAAGATCTGCGGCATCACCCGGCATGAGGATGCCCTGATGGCGCGGGACCTGGGCGCGGACGCCCTGGGCTTCGTGTTCACCCGGAGCCCCAGGCGCGTGGACCGGGCATGGGTGGAGCCCTGGATCGGCAGTGTGGGCGGGGTGGAAAAGGTGGCGGTGTTCACGGACGAGGGGCCAGAAGAGATCCTGCGGACCTGCGAGGGGCTCGGCATCGACACCCTGCAGCTGCATGCCGTGCCCTCTCCTGAGCACGAAGGGCTTGCGCGGCGCTTCGGAATCATCTACGCCGTGTGCGAGTACGACCCAGGGCTCATGCCCGGATTTGCCTGCCGCATCCTCATCGATGCGAGCAGGGGCACCGGCACCAGGGCGGCCTGGGTAGAGCGGGATTTCCCCTACATCCTCGCAGGAGGTCTGAACCCGGACAACGTCCGGGAGGCCATACTTGCGGGGAGGCCCGCCGGCGTGGACGTGTCGTCCGGGGTGGAGAGCGCACCCGGCATCAAGGACCCGCTCAAGGTGGAACGATTCATCAGGGAGGCAAGACAATGAAGGGAATGTTCGGGGATTTCGGGGGGCAGTACGTCCCGGAGACGCTGCTGCCGGCGCTGGTCGAGCTGGAGGCCTCCTGTGAGAGGGCCTTTGCGGATACGGCCTTCTGGGACGAGTTCACCTCGTACATGGTGCATTACGTGGGAAGACCCACGCCGTTGACCCATGCGAGGCGGCTTTCCGCGCACTACGGGTGCGACGTGTGGCTCAAGCGGGAGGACCTCAACCACACGGGGTCGCACAAGATCAACAACGCCATCGGCCAGATCCTGCTCGCATCCCGCATGGGCAAGCGCCGGATCATCGCCGAGACGGGCGCCGGCCAGCACGGCGTGGCCACGGCCACGGTGTGCGCCCTGTTCGGGCTCGAGTGCCACGTGTACATGGGCACCGTGGACATCGCCCGGCAGCGCATGAACGTGGAGCGCATGAGGCTCCTGGGCGCCGAGGTGGTGCCTGTGGAAGGCGGCACCGCAACCCTGAAGGACGCCACCAGCGAGGCCATCCGCGACTGGATCGCGAACGTGGACACCACCTACTACCTCATCGGCTCGGCCATCGGCCCGCACCCGTACCCCGCCATGGTGCGGGAGTTCCAGGCGGTCATCGGCCGCGAGGCGAAGCAGCAGATCGTGGAGCTGAGCGGGTCCCTGCCCGACGCGATCATCGCCTGCGTGGGGGGAGGCAGCAATGCCATCGGCATATTCAGCGCCTTTGTGGACGAGCCCCAGGTGGAGCTCATCGGCGTGGAGGCCTACGGCCGGGGCAACGGCCAGCACGGGGCGAGCATCAATTTCGGGACCCCGGGGGTCCTCCACGGTACGCGGAGCTACCTGCTCCAGGACAAGGACGGCCAGGTGCTGGACACCCACTCCATCGCCGCCGGGCTGGACTACCCCGGGGTGGGGCCGGAGCACAGCTTCCTGGCCGAAAGCAAGAGGGCACGCTACGGCCTGGTGACCGACGAAAAGGCCTTGACGGGATTCAGGCTGCTGAACCGGCTGGAAGGGATCGCCCCCGCCCTGGAGAGCGCCCACGCCATCGGGTACCTCGAACAGTACAGCCGTGAAAAGCACGGCAGGAAGGTGGTGGTCAACCTCTCGGGCAGGGGCGACAAGGACCTCCACACCGTGATCGGAGAATGACCATGATAGCACAGGCCATAAGGAACCACCCCAGAGCGGTCATCCCATACGTGACGGCAGGCCTGCCTGACCTGGACGCCACGGGCCGGATCCTCGCCGCCCTTCAGGACGCGGGCGCAGCGGCCATCGAGATCGGCATCCCCTTCTCCGACCCCATGGCGGACGGGCCGGTGCTCCAGAAGGCCTCGCACCTGGCGCTGCAGGCGGGCTTCCGGATGGACGACCTCTTCGGCCGCCTCGGTCAGTGGAGCGCGAAGATCGATATTCCCCTCATCGTCATGTCCTACATCAACCCCCTCATGCGCAGGGGCCTGAACGACACCCTGGCCAGGCTGAAGGACGGCGGGGTGCAGGGCGTCATCATCCCGGACCTGCCCGTTGAGGCGAAGAGTATCCATGCCGACTGCACAGCCCTCGGCATCGACCTCATCCGCCTCGTGGCGCCCACCACGCTCCCGGAGCGCGCGAAGGAGATCCTCGCCCAGTGCGGCGGGTTCGTGTACGCGGTGGCGGTCAAGGGCGTCACGGGCCAGCGCTCCAGCCTGCCCGCAGGGCTGCAGGACCAGGTGGCGTTCCTCAAGGCGAACACGGAGTTGCCGGTGTGCGTGGGCTTCGGCGTATCGAAGGCATCCCAGGTGGACGACCTGCTCGGCTTTGCCGACGGGGTCATCGTGGGGAGCCATCTCATGGACGAGGTCATGAAGGCGGCCGATCCGGCCGCTGCTGCCGGAAGGGCGCTGAGGGCCCTGGTTGAGGGGGTGACGCGCCCCGGACAGGGATGATGCCCTGATTTCTCCATTGACAGGATCTGGGGGGATGGGGTGACATAATCCCTGGATGATTCCATGACCCAGACGAGTTTCTGCCATGGCTCCGGGAAGGATGTGAAGGATACCCTCCCCATGTATATGGACAGTGACGACGGATCCGCGAGGCTGAAACGCCGCCTTATCCAGGGAGCGCTGGTCCTGTGCGGGATCATGTGGTCTGGCGACTTTGTCTACAGGGTCGTCAACGACATTTCCTATGTGAACCGCGAGATATGCGTTCTGTACAAGGCCTTCCCCCGGGCCTGGTTCCTCGCCTTCGAATACCTCTTCGAGACGACGGTCATCGTGTTCGTCGGGGTCTTCATCGCGGTGCTCCTCGGGAGGGTGTTCCTGCGGTTCGGGAGGTTCTTTCCCAGCAATCCCGTCACCGCGTTCCTCTATGCCTCCGTCATCCCCGTCTGTTCCTGCGCGGTGATCCCCCTTCTCTCCTCCATGAGGGGGCGCGCGCGATTTTCCACCACCATGGCATTCGTCCTCGCATCCCCGCTGCTCAGCCCGTACATCCTGGTCCTCTCATTCACCGTGCTCGGATTCACCTACGGCATGCTGAGGATAGCCTGCTCTTTCATTCTGGTGATGATCGCCGTGGGGATCCTGGGTGTTGTCCTGAATGGCGGGAACGGCCCGGAGACGCCCATGGCAGGACAGGGATGCACGGCAGGGTGCAGCGGCGACAGGGGCGATGTCTACCTGGAGACCTTCACCGTGTTCAGGCGGATGTTCCCGCTCATCCTCGTGGGCGCCGCCCTGGGCCTAGGAATCGAGCTGCTCGGTCCCCGGAGCTACCTCATGAACAGCCTGACGGGAAAAGGCATCACCGGGGTGATCGCATGGATTGCCATCGGGGTGCCGCTCTATTTCTGCAACGGGGCAGAGGTCCTCTTCCTCAGGCCGCTGGTGAGTCATGGGTTCCCCCTTGGTACCGCCGTCGGATTCTCTCTGACCTCCACCGCCGTGTGCACCACGGCCCTGGCCATGTTTCTCAGGATTATCGGGATGCGGCTCACCGTGATCCTGGCAGCGAGTGTATTCGTGGTGTCCTGCGTCCTGGCTGTACTCATCAATGCAGCATTCTGATCTGTTGTCAGAAGGTGTACACCCCCGACAGCGTCCAGCCGGTGGTCCGGTCACGTGACTCTGTCTTCTCCCAGGCCTGAGGACTCATGGCCTCCAGGTACCATTCCTGGAACCGGTACCCGAGCTGCACCACCAGGTTGTTGACGGGCAGGAGGCTCACGTTGGCCTCGCCGTTGAAGGTATAAGAGTATTTTGGATAGATGTCGAACGTTGTGTTTTCCCTGTCCGTCATCTTCAGGTCGATGAGCGCCAGGCCCACACCGCCCTGCACCCCGAGCACCACCTTCTCGTGCACGGGGTACGTGAGGCCGACGCCCACGGTGGGCATGTGCACCGTTGCCTCCAGGTCGTAGTCGTAGGCCACCTCGCCCATATCGGTGTTGTATCGCAGGATCAGGTCATACTCCAGGGTCTGGTACTTGTACCCGGCATACACCCTGCAGTATCTGAGGAAGGGGACCTTGTCCTGATACCTGGCAAGGGAACAGATGGCTGCCAGGTCGTAGTCCCTTCGGGTGGTGTCGATGCTGGTGTTCAGGACCATGGTGTCTGCGCTCCCGTGCCAGTCCTGGGAAAAATGGCTGAACACCATGGGAGCGAAGCTGAAGGACCATGCCCCGTCGTCGGTCTGGTACCCGAGCAGGGGCCCTGCCAGGTAGCCCGATCCCTTGCCGATATCCGACACCAGCGTGGCACCCACCTCGGCGAACCCTGCGCCGATGTCCTTTTCGAACCAGTCGAGCACGGCCGAGTCCCACCGGGCATGCCAGTATTTGACCCCGGCCAGGTAGGTCCCCGCCTCCGCTCCCGGGACAGGCAGAACGAGGAGCAATGCCGTTGCCGCAAGCGCCGCACACGATCTCTTCATATCATAATCCCCCTTCCCGTCATCCGGCCTTCCCCTGCGCAGCTGTCCTGGTTCATGAACGTGACCTAGAGCGTTATGGGAATGGCCATGGCCAATGTCTCAAGGTTCTTCCTGGCCCGGGCGTAAGCCGGGTCATATGCGAGCGCTTCGGAGAACTTCTTCCTGGCCTCCTGCAGGAGGCCCACGGCGTCCTTGGTCCTGCCCGTCCTTTTCAGCTCCTGGGCCCGGGCGAGGGCCATCTCTCCGGAGTAGTTCATCAGCGAGGCATCCACGGACCGTGTCTCCACCGCCGAGGTGATCCGTGTCCTGTCCTCCTCGTTCATCATGACCTCCAGGAAGTCGATGACCTTTATGAAGAGCTTCTTCTCCAGGGTGAAGAAGCTCTCCGTTTCGCCCTGGATGGATGCCGCACCGAGCTGTACCCCCCTTTCCACGGAGAAGACCTGCACGGCGATCCTCAGCTCGCCCTTCATCTCGGAAAAGGAACCGGTGAGGATATAGTGGGCAGCGACGAGCCGTCCCAGCTTCACCGCTGTCTGACTGTCCACGAGATCCGATCTCTGCAGGTCGTATTCACGCACTATGTCCCTCAGCCGTTCACGCTCCACGATGTTGAAGACGCCGAGCGCCTCGAGATCGGTGCTGAGCATGGTGGCGATGCCGTACTCCCAGGGCTGGAAGCGTTCCGCCTGCTCTTTCTCCGTGGTGTTCCTGAAGTTCAGCACCGCCAGGGCGGCCCGGTCGGATCGGGGGATACCCGCACGGTCCGCCGTGTCGGGCGAAATCGCGCAGCCGGCGGCGTGGATAAGGATCAGTGCAGCCAATATCCGGCTCAACCATGTCCGCTCGCCCCGGGATGGTCCATATCCCGCATGGCAGGACTCTATTCGAAGGTGTGTCGTGGTATGGCCGGGCATGCTCACGGTGCCTGGAAGTTCACCTTCGCCCTGTACCTGTTGTACAGCGTGATCTTGCGGTAAGCATCGTAATCGGTCCAGGATGAGCCGTCCGAGTTGGTCCGTGACCAGGCATCGGCCTGGCTCAGCGGGTAGCTGCCAATGGCGAGCACATAGGTGCCGCGGCCGATGTCCATGGACAGGTATGGGCTCTGCCCTGTCCTCGTGTCGTGAGCCCCGGGCGCGCAGTCTCCGTCGTTGTCGCAGGCAGGGTAGGATCCCGTGCTGCTGCCCACGCAGGTTCCGGACTGACTGAAGAGGTAGATGTTCGCCTTGAGCTTGTTGTTGCCGTCCCCGTCGTTGAAGAGGTCGGTGGGGATGGAGGGCTTGTTCCCGCAGGCCTCCCATGCGTCAACGTCGACCACCAGACGGCCTGCCCCGGGAATGGTGATCTCAATGTGATCCACCTCGGACATGGAGGATATGGTGCCGACAAAGCTCTTGCTGAAGGACCCGGTGGGCTGTGCGTCCCCTCCGCCGGTGTCCGTGCCACCTCCGCCTGTGTCCGTGCCCCCGCCGCCTGTGTCCGTGCCCCCGCCCCCGGTATCCGGGTTCCTGATGCCTCCCACGTGGCAGTCCTCGCAGCTCTGGCCTGGGTTTGCCCGCTTGGTCTCGTGGCAGTTGTAGCACTGGGTCATGATGCACCCGTGCTGTGCCACGGGGTCGCAGAGTTTCTCCACGTCCGATCCGGCGGTGTGGCACGACCTGCAGTACCAGTGGGTCTGCCCGGCAATGGTCTGGTGATCGTGGCACTTGATGCACATGCCGTTGTACCGGGTTGAATGCTGTTCGTGGTTGAACCTTACATCCGCCCAGGTGGCGCAGCTGAAGAGAACCACCTTGTCGGACTCAGGGATGACGGCCTGAGTCCCGGGGCGATGGTTGGAGACATCGCAGTGGGTGAGCAGGGCGCAGAGGATGCACGCAACGACCGTTCCGGCCAGAGAATGTTTCATATATCCCCCCCCGTACAAACCGTGCGGATGTCTACCCCGGCACGGTTCACTGAAGCATTTGAACCGCTGCAGCCAGTCAGGGTGCATGAGACCTGTGTGTATTATAATACTGCACAGGGAGAATGCCAGAGGTAACTTCAGAGGTGTGCGAGCTCATGGCATGCATGCGGCAGAGTGAGGATGAGGGGAGATCAACAGGGATCGGATGAAGGGTGGGAACAGTGCCTGGATCGAGGCCGTTTGACCTCGGGTGGTCAGGTGTTCGGGAGGGGTATGCTTCGGGGTTTGTGTTACCGGGGCGCGATCTCCCGGTAGAGGTCTGCGTATCGCCGGGTGGTGAGGTCCTGGGAATAGCATGTCCTGATCCGCTCCCTGGCCTTCATGCCAAGGTCCGCCCGGGCCCGGGGCCCCATGTCGGCGAGGGTCTGCCATGCCCTGCAGAGCTCCTCGGGGGACTGCCTGGGAACGATGATTCCCGTGTCGCCCATGAGGGCGCCGGTGTCCCCCGCATCGGTGGCCACGCAGGGGACGCCTGCGGCCATGGCCTCGCCCACGGCATTGGGGAAGCCCTCGCTCCTTGAGGAAGACGTGAAGATATCAAAAGAGGGGTAGACCCTCTCGATGTCCTGGCGCTCACCGAGAAGGTGTATCTGATGCGCACGGGTTCCCTCGGGCAGGAGCTTCATGATATCAGGGTTCGACCTGTCCGTCCCGCGGCCGGCCATGATGAAACGGGCGTCGGGATCCAGTGCCATGAATTCCCGGGCGGCCCGAAAGAAGGTAGCGTGGTCCTTCATGGGATCGATGCGGCCCACATGGCCTATCACCAGGCTCTCATCGGGGATACCCAGGATTTTCCTGAGGGCCGAGCGCGCGGCCGGGTCCGGCCGGAAGGAATCGGTGTCGAAGCCGTTGGGGATGACGGCCCATGCACGGGGGTGAAAACCGATGCCTTCGTGGAAGATCTTCCCGTGATGAGAATTCACCACCACGGCCCTGGGAACCGCAGACAGTGCCGCGCCTGCCCGCACGGTGCACCGGTAGACCGCTCCGTAGACAGAGAGGTCCATGTCCGAGCAGCGGATGTTCCAGATCGTCCTTCGGGGTCGCGTGAGGGCCAGGCCCATCAGATTCGCGTGGTACATCCAGCACTGTATGATGTCGGGCCGGTAGAGGTGCGCCACGAAGCGGAGCCTGAGCACACCGCCGAGTCCCGGGGAGCCTTTCTTCATCCTGAGGCTGTGCACCGGGATGCCTGCCTGCTCAATCCTGCGGCCGATGATGCCGGGAGCCGTCATGCAGGCGACCTGGTGGATGAAGGTCCCTCGTGGCATCGAGGTGAGGAGCCGGAAGAGGTTCTGCTCCGCGCCGCCCATGTCCAGGGTGGAGATGAGGTGGAGAACCCTGATAGCTCTATCGCCGCTCTCAGCCACAGTACCTTCTCCTCCACATGAGGAAGACGAGCAGGAGCCAGATGCGGTCCACGGCCACCGACCCGTTCCTGCCCTTGAACGCGGCAACGGTCCGCTGCACCATGGAGGGGTCCACCTCGTTCTGCGCCCGGAGGGCATCCGGGTTCAGGTACTCGTCCACCAGGTCCATGAGGTCGTCGTGCAGCCAGGAATAGATGGGCACGGCAAAGCCCTGCTTGGGCCTCTCGAAGAGGTGCTCGGGCAGGTACCGGGACAGCAGGCTTCTCAGGAGATACTTCATGGTGCCGCCTCGTTTCTTGAATCCGACGGGCAGGCGCAGGGCGAACTCGACGATCCGGTGATCCAGGAAGGGGTCCCGGCCCTCCAGGCTCACGGACATGGAAGCCCTGTCCACCTTGGTGAGGATGTCCTCGGGGAGGTAGTGCTTCATGTCCCAGAGCATCATGGCATCCAGCAGGGGGGCGTGCATGTCCCTGAGGCCCGGCCTGGGGTCACGGTATGCCCCGGTGAGCGATTCGATCTCCCGGGGCAGCCAGTAGGCCACGGCATAGGGGTACGCACCGGAGGCATCGCCCTCCCAGTTGGCGAGCACTGCATGGAATTTCCGCATGCGGTCTCTGATGGCGGGGATCCTGAGGCCCGGATGGGCCCTGGCGAGCTCCGCCGCGGCATCCGTGCCCATGAGTCCCAGGACCATGCCCAGGAATCTCGGGAGGGCCGCAGGAAGCGGCGAGAGGAACCGGTGGAGCCTCTCCATGACCCAGTAGCGGTGATACCCGCAGAAGAGCTCATCCCCTCCGTCCGCCGACAGCGAGACCTTCACGTGCCTCCTGGTCATCCGGGACACGATGAAGGTGGGGATGCCGGATATGTCGCCGAAGGGCTCGTCGTAGATCTCTGGCCACAGGGGGAGGATCTCCCTGGCGTGGTCCGGGGTGACGGTCTCCTCGACATGCTCGGTTCCCAGGTGCTGCGCCACGGCCCGGGCCCAGCCCGACTCGTCGTAACTTCTCTCCGCGAAGCCGATGGTGAAGGTCCTGATGGGTGTGTCCGTGTGCCGTGCCAGTATGGCGGTCACCAGCGACGAATCGATGCCCCCGGACAGGAACACGCCCACGGGCACGT
>CAZNGL010000057.1:0-16567 GCA_964572405.1 uncultured Bacteriovoracaceae bacterium | reverse complement strand
CTGGGCCGTGTCGAACATGTACTCGTAGAACGAGATGGGCTCAGAGTAGGTGTACGCGATGGAGGACGACCCCGAGGACCGGGCCGCCTTCACCACGTCTACGGGGAAGAGCTCGATGAATCGGACGTCCTCGGGCCTGGACTGGGAGATCTCCCAGTTCTGGCAGTTGAGGCACCTGATGTTGCATCCCGCGGCTGCGATGGAAAAGGCCTTCGTACCCGGCCTGAAGTGGTACAGCGGCTTCTTCTCGATGGGGTCCACATTTGCCGAGCACGGGTTGCCGTACGCGATGCTGTAGAGTTTGCCCCCAATATTCACCTTGGACCGGCACACGCTGCGGTCGCCCGGGCTCAGGATGCAGTGGTTGGGGCAGACGTCACAGGCCACTTTGTTCCCGTAGCTCTTCGTAGAGAAGTACCCCTCCCGCGAATACTTCCAGAGGCTCTTCGGGGCGTCGCCGCGAAACACGCTTCCCTTGACGTCCGTGGTGGATGCCGCATGGGCGCACGGGATACCTCCATCGCAGATGCCCCTGAAGGAGTGCATGAGGATGAGCGCAGCGCCGGCGCGCAGGAACGACCGCCTAGTAAACATGTGCGTGGACCACCTGTACCATGATACTCGTGACCTTGAGCCCGATCAAGACCAGGCATGCGCTCACAATGCCGAGGAAGGGGATGAGCAGCGCGCTCACGAGGATGCAGCCGAAGGCCGCCCCCACGAAGTCCACGGAGAACGCCCGGGCCGCCCTTGAATCCTGCCCACTGGCGTTCCCCGCCACCAGGGGGAACTGGAGTCCGCACAGGACGGATATGACGAAGCCGAAGGCATAGAAGCACCACTGACAGAGCAGTCCGGGCGCCCAGGCGAGGACAATGGCCAGGAGGCCCAGGATCCCTGCAATCCCGGTATCGGAGGCCATGAGGACCCCGCGCTCACCCCGGCTGAGGCGGCCCGCCACCCAGGCGCCCGGGATGAGTCCTGCGAGGAATACGGTGACGATGAGGCCTATCCGGTAGTAGAGGTACCCGAAGAGGATCTGGAAGAGCACAATGATGACGATCTCGCTGCCCAGGTTGACGCAGCCCGTGGTGAACAGGGTGAATTCACGCGGCGTCATGCGGGACAGGTACAGAGCACAGAGTACCCCCAGACCGATCATGAGCATCCAGGGCCGTGCCGCATGCTTCAGCGCCCACGAGTCAAAGGCGAGCCTGACGAGGTAGGGTCTGAAGTCCGTGTTCAAGGGTGCGGCCGGGTCAAGCTGCGCCATGAGACCACTGCGCCGCTCCGGGCTGACATCGCCCGAGAAGGAGCCGCTGATATAGTCCGTCCGGACCCCCTTTTGTTCGAGCAGGGAGGGGATGTCCGCACCCATGGGCCTGTCGCCTGCGATGAAGAACACCTTCTGTCCCGGCAGGACCAGCACGTGTTCGAACACGGCCCGCGCGGTGTTGTAGAGGGAAGACACCCGCCTTCGGGCGGGCTCCGAGAGGTAGCTCTCGTAGCCTTCCACCGACAGGGACAGCACTCCCCCTTCATTCAGGCGCGCCCTGGCGAGCTCCATGAACTCCCTGGTGAAGAGCCGGTTGGACTGGAAGGTCCTGGGCTCGGACTCGTCGACCAAGATGGCGTCATAGTTCCTAGCGGTCCTCTTCAGGAACGCCCGGGGGTCCTCAGTGACCACCCTGATCCCCGCGTGAGCCCCGAGGAGTCCATGGGCAAGTTCCAGACCCACGACCGTCGGGTCCATGCGGGCATAGTCGATGGCGAGGGGCCCGTGCCTGAGCACCTCCTCCACCATGCCGGCCCGGGGGGAGATGAGCAGGACATGCCGGGGGTCATCCACCTGGGCCAGGGCGTAGTGGGCGGACTCTTCGGCCGCGATGCGGTCCTGCCCGGAGATCGCGGGCACCCCGTCGAGGAAGATCGTGGACATCCCGTGGTCCCGCACCAGGGTGACCCTGCCGAAGCGCGATTCGCGATACTCAACGAGGTGAGCGCCTCTGGGCTCGAGGGTGAGGGGTTCGAGACCCACCCCCGCGATGACCGCGGCAAGGACCGTGAAGACCATCACAGCGGCCGTGATCATGCCCGCCTGCGCGACGCTCAGCAGCCAGAGCAGGGCCGCAAGGAGCAGGATGCTCGAGGCGGCCAGGATGCCCATGGGCGTGAACCACTCCACGAGCACCCAGGTGAAGACCAGACCGCCAAGCGTAGCCCCCAGGCAGTCGAGAATGTAGAGCCTGCCCGCAGGATACCAGCCATCTCCGGTCCTGATGACGTACAGGCTCCATGGCAGGATGAATCCCACCACCAGGGCGAAGGGAACGGTCATGATGGCCGCACAGGAAAGCGTGGGGAGAAACCCTGCCGACGCACCCTCCACAAGGATATCCGAGCGGATGGTGCGAACGGCAAGGATCTGAAGGACCGGGAGCACCCCCAGCGGAAACACCGCCAGGACCAGCGACCTGGCCGACGGGACGCCGAACACCACCCGTGCCCACCAGGCGGCAAGAGACCCGAGGCCTCCTGCCGCAAGCCAGCAGAGCAGAACCAGGGAAACGACGAACTCGTTCCCTTCGAACCCCGCCAGGAGCTCGCGGATCACGGTGAGCTGCACCATCACCGAGCTGACTCCCGCAGCGAGGACAACGACCAGGACGGAGCTGTGCCTGCGGACTCTACCTGTCCTCTTCAAAATACTGCACCTGGTAGGTCTGGACCTCAAGCCCACCCTTGGTCCAGGCGTCGCGGGGAAGGCCGGCCTTCATGCACAGGTGCTCCAGGAATTCCTTCTTGTCAGGCAGCTGGTCCCACACCTGGGGGAGGAAGGTGGCCGCGGCAAACCCCTTGCGAATAATGAGGCCGTCGATGCCGGGCCTGATCTTGTTCAGGAGGTCCCTGGCATCGGTGTATGCCAGGGTTCTGGGCTCGGTAAGCACGCTCACCTCGATGTGGACCCTGTCCAGCTCCTTCCTTGTCAGGGCCGGGAACCGTGGGTCCCGGAAGGCCGCGTTCAGGGCGTTGTGCCTCACCCCGTCCACGATGGAGTCCCGGGCCTCCAGGCTGCCTATGCACCCCCTGAGCTCTCCGCCCATGGTGAGCGTCACGAAGGTGCCCGCCTTGGCCTGGAGGGCCGCGTCCTTGAGCGCCTGTTCCTGAACAGGGTCCGGCGCCGCCGGGACGCCGAGCTTCTCCTGGATGGCGCTCCGAGCCAGCATCACCAGTGCCCTGCCCTGCTCCTTGGTATAGCTCTGTTCCATGCTCGTACCTCCGAAGAATGCGATCGTGGCATAGCCCACCACCCGGCCGGTATCCCCGGACGCGTCGGCGCTCGTGGCATAGTGGAGGAGCTGCGCTTTCCAGCCCCGAGACCTGGCGCATTCGATGATCACGCGGATGGGGATGGCGCCGCAGGCGCGGTTGTCGTCAGCGGCAAGGCCCCTGCCGTTGAGTTCGGTTATCAGTGAGATGGTCCGGGCGTCCCGGGCAGCGGCCTTGTCCCGGGGCAGGAAATGGGACAGATCCGAGCTGGCCACCAGCAGGGTGTCTTCATCCGCGAGCGCACAGACCGCACGGGCATACGCCCCGACATCTCCGGGGCCCATGACCAGGGGGACCAGGGTGAAGGAACCAACATAGGTCTGGAGAAACGGTAAAACCACCTCCAGGGAGTGCTCCGCGGCATCGGATGCGGCCACTGTCCTGAAGACACCACCGCCCCTCCTGAGTCTTGCCGCATCATCATGCAGCCTGACGAGGCCCAGGGGGGTCTCGTAGGCGTCGGCCGCGCTCACCGAGATGTTGCTGAACCCCACCCGGTGGTCCGGCCCCATGAGGACCACCCGGGAGAACCGCTGGCCCTTCAGCGCGAGGGAGGCATATGCTGCGGTCCTGCCCGAATAGACATAGCCCGCATGCGGCATGATGAGGGCCCTGAGCTTCATGCCCCGGGGGACGTTCACGGGCGCAGCCAGGGCCTCGCGGGTATACCGGGCAATGTCCCTGTTGAGTTCATCGGCTGATGCGGGGTAGAACGAACCGGCACAGACAGGCTTGCGCACCGTCATGGCGGCATCGCACAGGGCTGGAAGACCGAGCACGGCCGCCACGCAGATCAGGAAAACGGGGAATACCCTGCGGATCATCCTGCCCCTCCTCCTTACCCTACAAGAATGCGCTCATGGGGACCGATGTTCAAGGGGCATGACGCGTATTGAAGAAACAGGAGGGGGTGATTCTTTCTGCAGCAGGTGACACAGGATGCACCTGTGTCACCGTTGTACCTGCACGCAAGACCCGGGGAGCGCCGGAGGCGTTCAGCTCCGTTCCGTCATGCCTGGGCGGCCAGCGCCGTGAACGCGCGCTCCTGGGGTCCGAGCAGCTCGCTGATGGCCTCCCTGAGCCTGGTGAAGTCGTGGGACTTGACCACATAGGCGTCTGCGGCCATGGTGAGCGGGTGGTTCCGGTACCCAGAGTAGGCCGAGTGGATGATGATGGGAGAGTCCACCTTGGACTTGAGGATGTGCCCCATGGTCTCGAAGCCGTCCATCCTGGGCATGCGGATGTCCAGGATGATGAGGTCGGGGCGCGGCGCCCCCTCGGCCCTGAGCATGGACATGGCCTCCACGCCGTCCGAGGCGATTACAACTTCGTAGCCCTGCTCGACAAGTTCTTCCCTGATGAGGAACTGGAGATGCTCATCGTCTTCCACCAAGAGGATCCTTTTCATTTCTCTACCTCCACGTAACCACATATCTTTCCTTGATAGTGTGGCCCTCATAGCATACATGCCTCGTGGTGTGTCTCACCGGGCCTGTGTTCATGGCTTTTTGTTTTGCATATACAATGCCAATAATGTAAATTTATAATTATCAGCTATTTCATAATGTTATGTGTCGTCGCAAATAAACCGACGTAGTACCAACGCGATCCATGGGAGATCGTCAGTATTTTGACTATAGCTCGTCATGATGAGCAGGGCACTCGTTGCAAACAGACCCCCTCCCACAGCCATACTGCTGACAGGGGAGGGAGAAAGGTCATGAACTGAGGCCGATGGAGCAGCTTGACCTCATGCGCGGAAGGGATTAATACTCTCCCTCACCATGACAGTGCAGAGGCTCTCTTCGCTGGGCGTTCGCATCACCAGCGTCACGGACAGGATACACGTGATCCACGGCAACAACCGCGGCCGCTCGCCCTTCTGCAACGCCTTCCTGGTCCTGGACACCGTGAACATGCTCTTCGACACGGGGTGCGGCGCCGACATCCTCGAGAAGCTGCTCGCCGAGGTGCGCATCGACCGCGTGTTCGTATCCCACTCGCACCTGGACCATACTGCCGGCTGCCGTCTCCTCCAGGAAAAAGGGTGCGAGATCATGGTTCCGGAGGAAAACAGCGACACCATCGCCACGGCTGAACTCCTGGCCACGCGGTTCGTGGGCGACGGCCTCTTCGACACCTGGATGGAGACCTACCCGGCCCTCACCGGGTTCAGGGACTTCGAGATATCCGGCACCTTCAGCCACGACCAGGAGTTCTCGTCAGGACACGCGAGCTTCGTGGCCGTCTCCACCCCGGGGCACCTGAACGATCACTACTGCTTCTGGTCGCCGGACGAGAAGGTCCTCATGGGATTCGACATCGACCTGAGCCCCTTCGGGCCGTGGTACGGCAATCCGGAGTGCGACATCGACCTGTTCAGGGACTCCATCGGGAAGGTCATGGCCATGCCGGCCGAGGTCTACCTGTCCGCACATGCCAGGCCGCTGAAAAACCCCTACATCACCAGGCGCCTCAAGACCTTTGCCTCGTTCTTCGACAAACGAGACCGGATGATCCTGAGCCTCCTCGAAGAGGCTCCATCCATGAGCATCGAGGAACTCGTGCGGGTCTCCCCCTTCTACGACGCGGACCATGCGTGCCTGACGGACGAGCTCCTCTGGTTCGGCGAGGAGCAGATGATCAGGAAGCACCTTGCGAGGCTTCAGGAAAAGGGCACGATCCACGAGGAGGGGGAACGATACTGCATCAGGCGCTGAGACCCGTTCCCCCTAGAAGATAAACCTCCTCCACGCCACGTTCAGCACGATGCCGATGCAGATGAGATTGATGAGCATGAAGGAGCCGCCGTAGCTCACGAAGGGCAGCGGCACGCCGACCACCGGGAAGATACCGATGGCCATGGAGATGTTGATGAACACGTGCAGGGTGAAGTAGGCTGCGATGCCGAAACACAGCAGCGCCCCGAACCGGTCCTTGGCCTTGAGCCCCACGGTGATGATCTTGGTGATGAGCATCAGGTAGAGGAAGAGCAGCAGGCCCGACCCCAGAAAGCCCCACTCCTCTGCCACCACGGAAAAGATGAAGTCCGTGTGGTGCTCAGGCAGGAACCTGAGTTGGGTCTGGGTGCCGTGGAGGAATCCCTTTCCGATGAGCCCGCCCGATCCCACGGCGATCTTGGACTGGATGGCGTGGTAGCCGCTTCCCAGGGGGTCCCTGGACGGGTCCAGGAAGGTGAGTATCCGCAGTCGCTGGTAGTCCTTGAGCGAGAACCATAGAAAGGGCAGTCCCGCGATGAAGATCCCCCCCAGGGTCAGCAGGGTCGAGCGCCTGATGCCCAGCATGAGGAACATGGCCGCCGCGATGAACGACACGATCCCCGCCGTGCCCAGGTCGGGCTGCAGGAGGATCAGCGCCACGGGCACGAGGATGACCGCTGCAGGAAAGACGAGCTCCCGCATGCCGTGGATGAGGATGTGCTTCTTCTTCTCCGCCCAGTAGGCCACCCAGATAATGGCGAAGACCTTGGCGAGCTCGGATGGCTGCATGCGCAGAGGCCCGAGACCGATCCACCGCCTGGCGCCTGAGATCTCGCGGCCGACGACGAACACGAGCACCAGGGCGATCACCACGGCGGCGTACAGGGGCCATGCGGAGTACATGAGGTTCCGGTAGTCCACGGCCAAGGCGACAACCATGAACATGGTCCCGATGCAGACCCACAGAAGCTGCTTGATGAAGATCCCGCTCCCCGTGACCGAGGTGGAGCTGAAGACGCAGAGGAGCCCGACGCAGATGAGAGAGACAACGGTGAGCAGGATGCCCCAGTCGAGGTTTTCAGTGATCTTGGCGTAGCGGCTCACGCGGCGTCTCCTTGAGGAGGTAATACCCCTTTATCACGTCCCTGACAATGGGACCGCACACGGCCCCCCCATGGCCCCCGTGCTCCAGGAGCGCCACCACCACGATCTCAGGCTTCTCCACCGGCGAGAACCCGAAAAACCAGGCATGGTCGCGGAGCTTGTACGGGATGTCGGACTCGTCCGGCTTCTTGGACACGATGCCCCGGGCCACCTGGGCGGTGCCGGTCTTGCCGCCCATGGAGATGTCCCTGTCCCAGATGGAGTGGGCCGTGCCGTGAGCATCCTCCACCACGCCCTTGAGCCCCTCCTTGATGATCTCGACCTGGCGCCGCGGGATGTTCAGGTCCCGCTCGAGGACACTCTTTTCCGTGGCGATGATCCGCGGGGTGTAGAGGCGGCCGCCGTTGACCACGGCGCTCATGGCCTTGGCGACCTGCAGCGGCGTCACCAGGGTATACCCCTGACCGATGGCCGCGATGACGTGCTCGCCAGGGTGCCAGGGCTGCTTGAGCCGCTCCCGCTTCCACTTCCTGGTGGGCATGAGACCGGGAGATTCGTCTTTGAGTATGATGCCGGTCCTCCTCCCGAGTCCGAGCCGGAATCCGGTCTCGGCCATGGCGTCTATGCCGAGGGCCCTGCCCAGGGTGTAGAAGTACACGTCGCAGGACTTGGTGATGGCCTCCACCAGTGCGACATTGCCGTGACCCTCGGGCTTCCAGCACCCGAACCGTACCCTTCCGAGAAAGTACTGGCCGGGGCAGTGCACCGTGGCATCCGGGTTGAGGATGCCTGCATGGAAGCCCGCCAGGGCCACCACGATCTTGAAGACCGAGCCCGGGGGATAGGCGCCCCGCAGGGCCCTGTTCTCCAGGGGATGCATGGGGTCGTCCATGATGCCCTTCCACTGCTCAGTGGTCATGGTCCCGGCAAACAGCGCCGGATCGAAGCCCGGCGTGCTCTCCATGGCCAGGACCTCCCCGGTGTCTGGCCTCATGGCCACCACCGCGCCGGCCCTTGCTCCCAGTGCCTGCAGAGCGATTTCCTGGAGGTGATGATCCAGGGTGAGCACGACATCACTGCCCTCCACGGCATCCCGTTCGTCCAGGACCCTGACTCGTCTGCCCAGGGCGTCCACCTCGAAAACCCGCTTGCCCTTGACGCCCCGGAGCGTATCCTCCATGACGAGCTCGATCCCGGACTTACCCACCATGTCTCCCGGGGCGTAGATCCCCTCTTCGTCCTGTTCGAGCCCGCGTTTGGAAACCTCCCCGATGAATCCCAGCACATGGCAGCTCAGCTCACCGAAGAGATACTCCCGCTCCGGGATCGTCTCGATGGACACGCCGGGAAGGTTGAAGATCTCCATCTCCACCTTGGCCACCTGCTCGAAGGTTATATCCCTGGCCACAACGAGGGGGTCATAGGGTTTGCCCTTGCCCTTGAGGATGGACTCCTCTATCTCGGCAGCAGGTTTGTCCAGCAGGGGCGAAAGCCTCTTCGCCGTGTCCGATGGGCTGGAGATGTCCTCGGGAAGGACCATGACATTGAAGGCGGGTCTGTTGTCGGCGAGCACCACGCCGTTTCGGTCAAGGATCTTGCCCCGGGGAGGCGGAGTCGAGACGATGCGGATGCGGTTGTTCCGGGACAGCTCCTCGTAGTATGAGCCGTGGATGATCTGCATGGTGAAGAGCCTGAGCACCAGGATCCCCAGCAGGACGAAGACGAAGGCGAACAGGTACTTCGTCTTCCTCCTGAGGTCCTCGTCCATCAGGGGATTGGTGATGTTAGGCTTCATAGGCCCTCTTCACCCTCCCCACCAGCGCTGCCATGAAGGGGCTTGCGCATCCGGTGAGCACCGTGCCCAGGGCGACGGCGACGAGTTCCCGGTACGTCAGGGAGATGTCAAGGAAAAGCACCAGGGCACCGGTCCCCAGGGCGGAAAAGACCGCGGCCAGTATGAGCTGGGTCATGATATTTTCCAGGTATATGATATCCTTGATGATATCGATGACACCAAAGGTGAACAGGTAGAACAGGGGCAGCAGTCCGGGCCGTGCGCCGGTAAAGGCCTGGAGGAGAACTGACGTGACCACAACGAAGAGGAGGCCCTGGGAAAAACCCAGGTGAATGATCACGCCGATGATCATGCCCAGAAACAGATCACAGCGGAGCGTTCCCCAGATCTCCGGCACGAGCACGGTCTCTATGAATGCCACCAGGAGTATGACGCCCAGGAGGCTAATCTGCGTCTTCAGCACGGACAATCACCCCGAAGACCCCTTCAATCTTGGACATCTCCACGCTCGGGCTCACGGTGATCCTGGTGAAGATCTTGTGGGGGTCCTTTTCGACCTTTACGATCCTGCCGATCCTGAGCCCCTTGGGGAGACGGCCCTGAAGGCCTGAGGTGACCACCATTTCCCCCACCTCCACCAGCTCGGTGCTGCGCACGTATTCCATGCTCAGCAGGTTGGTTCCCGCACCTTTCACGATGCCCTTGACCTGGCTCTCCTCGATGACGGCCGGAACGGCGCTGGTGGGGTCGGTGATGAGGAGCACCTGGGAGGTGTGGGGGGAAACGGCGATGACCCTTCCCAGGAAGCCCAGTGGTGAAACCACCGGCATGCCCGGGGAAAAGCCGTGCCTTCTGCCCCGGTCGATGATCACGGTCTTGAAGACGACGCTGATGTCCTGCGCCAGGAGCTGCGCGGGATACAGTTGGATCTCCCCGTGCTCGGACCTGAAGTCGAGCATGGTCCGGAGCCGCTCGTTTTCCCCCTTGAGCCCCTGCAGGGCCATGGCCTGGACCTCGAGGCGCTCGAGCCGTTCCGCGAGCCTCTTGTTCTCCTTGCGGGTGTTCACCAGCGCGATGTAATCTGTCCAGAGGGCATGGATGACCCGAAACGGGGTGGTGACGACCCTTTCGGCGATGTAGAAACCCTCCCGGACAGGGCTCAGCCCGCTCGTGAGCGAACGGTACTGCCCCAGAGAAAGCAGCACGATGACGATGGCCAACGCAATGACAGCGGGAATGATCTTGTTCGTGCCGCTGTGTTCCATCAACTCGAGATCGTGACATCCCTCAGGAGGTCGATGTCATCCAGCAGCTTGCCTGCGCCCCGGGCCACCGTGGAGAGGGGATCCTCGGCGATGATGACGGGCAGGCCCGTCTCCTCCCGGATCAGCTTGTCGAGGTTCTTGAACAGGGCGCCGCCGCCGGTGAGCACGATGCCCCGGTCCACGATGTCCGCGGCCAGCTCGGGGGGCGTCTGCTCCAGGGCCACGCGCACGGCGTCGATGATGGTCCTCACCGGACCCTGGCAGGCCTTGCGGATCTCCTCGGAACTGATGGTGAAGATCTTGGGGATGCCGTCCACCAGGTCGCGGCCCTTGACCTCGATGGTCTTCTCCACATCGTCGCTGGCGGCGGAGCCGATCATGATCTTGATGATCTCGGCGGTCCGCTCACCGATGAGGAGGTTGTACTCGCGCTTGATGTACTGCATGATGGCCTGGTCGATCCGGTCGCCCGCCACCCGCACGCTGTTGGTGTACACGATGCCGGAGAGCGAGATGACCGCCACCTCGGTGGTGCCGCCGCCGATGTCCACGATCATGGAGCTGATGGGCTCGGTGACCGGCAAGCCAGCGCCGATGGCAGCGGCCATTGGCTCTGCAACGATGTAGACCTCCCGGGCGCCCGCCGCCTCGGCTGATTCCTTCACCGCGCGCTTCTCCACCTGGGTGATGCCTGACGGGACGCAGATGATGACCCTCGGTCTCACGAAGAGCCGCCGCTGGTGCACCTTGGTGATGAAGTACTTGAGCATGGCCTCGGTGGCCTCGAAGTCGGCGATCACGCCGTCCTTCATGGGCCTGATGGCCTGGATGTTCTCCGGCGTCCTGCCGAGCATCTTCTTGGCATCGGTCCCCACCGCAACGATCCTGTTGACCCCGCCCTGCTCCTGCTTCACCGCCACCACGGACGGCTCCGAGAGCACGATCCCCTTGTCCCTCACGTAGACCAGCGTGTTGGCCGTGCCCAGATCGATGGCAAGATCGTTCGAGAACAGTCCTGAAACCCATTCCAAGACCATACGATGCTTCTCCTTTCGCACTCGCGGATCAGTGTGTGCCCTTGTAGCAAATGGCCCGGCCTTTTACAAGGGCTTGGCCGGGTGTCTCGGACAGTGGGAGAACAGGCGCTGTTCCGTGCGTTTCCCCATGCATCCCGCCGCGGTTGCAGAATCCTCCCCGTTGTGATACCAAGGCACCTCGATGGACACCACTTGTAGCATAATCCTGGCTGCCGGGAAAGGCACGAGATTGAAATCGGACCTGCCCAAGGTCCTCCACGAGATCCTCGGCCAACCCCTCATCTCCTACTCCCTGGCCCTGGTGCGCGACTTCTCGGAGAGCGTCATCGCCGTGGTCGGTCACGGCCGCGAACAGGTTGTGCACCACCTGGAGCCCTACCACGTGAGGACCGTGGTCCAGGAGCCCCAGCTCGGCACCGGCCATGCCATCCTCATGGCCGAAAACGCCCTGGCCCAGGCCCATGCACGAGACGTCCTCATCCTGCCCGGCGACATGCCGCTCATCAGGGGCCAATCCCTCACCGGCCTCATCGGGGCCTACCACGCTTCCGGCGCGGACGTGGGCATCCTCACGGCCCGCATCGCGGAGCCCTTCGGCTACGGCCGGGTGGTGCGCGACCGGAAGGGGGCGGTGAAGCGCATCGTTGAGCACAACGACGCCAGCGAGAAGGAGCGCCGGATCGACGAGATCAACACCAGCGTGTACATCATGAACAAGGAGTTCCTCCTGGATGCGGTGTCACGCCTGCGCCCCGACAACGTCAAGGGCGAGCTCTACCTCACGGACGTGGTGCCCATGGCGAGGAAGGCCATCTCCTTCATGGTCACGGACCCCGACGAGGCCCACGGGATCAACTCCCGGGCCCAGCTCGCCTTTGCCCAGGACCGCCTCCAGCAGCGCATCAACCTCGCCCACATGGAGTCGGGCATCACCATCGAGGACCCGAAGACCACCTGGATCGGCCCGGAGGTCGTTATCGAACGGGATGTGCGCATCTGGCCCGGGACCCATATCCTGGGCAGGACCACCATCGGGGTCGGTGCGAGGATCCTGCCGAACTGCTGGATCAGGGGCTCCAATATCGGTCAGGGCTGCACCATCGGGGCCGGGTGCGTCATCGAGGACGCCTCGATACGGCCGGGATCGGTCCTGGCGCCACACACCCGTTTGGGCCAGGAGGCACCAGCCTGATCACGGCGGTGAAGGCTGCTTCAGGGGCCGAGATTCCCCATGGATTGACTTTCCGCCGTTCTCGACCTACAAGACAGGCATGGACTGGTTGAAGAATATCTTCAAGAACACCAACGACGAGACCGAATCCATGGACATCGATGAGCTCTTCGAGGTCCTGCCCGTACTCCCCCTGAAAGACGCCATCCTCATGCCGGGAGCCATCCTCCCGCTCATCGTGACGAACCCCACGTCCGCCTCCCTCATCAGGGACTTCCACGGCACGAACAGCTCCATCGTGGCGGTGGGAATGAAGAAACCCCACGAGCCGGTCCCTGCGGTGTGGGAGAACATGTACCGCATCGGGTGCGTGGCCAAGATCACCAAGGTGGCATCCACCAAGCCCGGCGAGCTCTCCATCATGATCAAGGGGTTCAGGAAGGTGGTCCTCGAGGAGAAGATCACCGACGTGCCCTACATGAAGGTGCGCGTCACCTACCTGGATGAGAACATGGAGCCCACCCGGCAGGTCTTTGCCCTGGCACTGTCCACCCGGGACATCCTCTCCCAGCTCGCGCGCCTGTCCTACCAGAACATGGAATCGGTCCTGTCCAACCTCGCCAAGCTCAAGGACCCCGCCATGCTGCTGGCCACCGCGGCCACGAACCTGCCCATACCCGCCTCCAAGAAGCAGCGGATCCTGGAAGAAGGCGACATGGAGCGCAAGTACACCCTCCTGTACGAGGCGCTGCGGGAGGAGCTGGACATCCTGGAACTCTCCTCCAAGATCACGGAAAAGGCCAGGGGCGAGATCAACCACGCCCAGCGGGAGTATTACCTGCGGCAGCAGCTCAAGGCCATCAAGAAGGAGCTCGGCGAAGCGGGGGGCGATCTCGACGACGAGATGGAGGAGCTCCGCAAGGACATCGATGCGAAGGGGCTGCCCGAAGAGGTCAAAACGGAGGTGGACAAGGACCTCAAGCGCATCTCCCGTATGCAGCCCTCGTCTTCCGAGTACGTCACCATCCGCACCTACCTGGACTGGATCCTGGACCTGCCCTGGCAGGAGTGCTCCGAGGACAACCTCGACATCGACAACGTGGAGAAGATCCTTGACGAAGACCACTTCAACCTCAAGAAGCCCAAGAAACGCATCGTCGAGTACCTCTCGGTGAAGAAGCTCAAGGACGACCTCAAGGGTCCCATCCTCTGCTTCGTGGGGCCTCCCGGGGTGGGGAAGACATCGCTCGGCAAGTCCATAGCCCGGGCCATGGGCAGAAAGTTCGTCCGCATCTCCTTAGGCGGCGTACGTGACGAGGCCGAGATACGGGGGCACCGGAGGACCTACATCGGGGCCCTGCCGGGCAGGATCATCAACGGCATCAAGACAGCGGGGACCACGAATCCCGTCTTCATGCTCGACGAGATCGACAAGCTCACCCGGGACATCCACGGGGATCCGGCATCGGCCCTGCTGGAGGCCCTCGATCCCGAACAGAACACACACTTCACCGACCACTACCTGAACGTGCCCTATGACCTCTCAAAGGTGTTCTTCATCACCACGGCCAACATGGTGGACACCATTCCGGCGGCGCTGAAGGACCGCATGGAGATCGTGGGGATCGAGGGGTACACCCACGAGGACAAGATCCAGATCGCCAGGAACTACCTGATTCCCAAGGAGATCGAGGCCAACGGGCTGACGGGCAGGTGCATCGACTTCACCGACGAGGCCGTGGCCCACATCATCCGCCACTACACCAGGGAGTCGGGTGTCAGGAACCTCCAGCGGGAGATCGCCTCTGCGCTTCGGACAATCGCCTTCCAGGTGGCGAAGGGGTGCAGCGACACCTTCACCATCGACGCCGCTTTCATCGAGAAGGCCCTGGGACCCATACGGTTCCAGCCCGAGGCCAAGCAGCGCACCCGGATCCCCGGGGTGGCCACGGGGCTCGCCTGGACACCCTTCGGGGGAGAGGTCCTGTTCGTGGAGTCAGCCCTGGTGGAAGGGAAGGACGAGATGATCCTCACCGGCCAGATGGGCGACGTGATGAAGGAGTCGGCCCGGCTGGCCCTGAGCATCACCAAGGCCATGGGCAGGCCCATCGAGAAGGACCACGGGCTCCACATCCACGTTCCTGCGGGCGCCATCCCCAAGGACGGCCCCTCAGCCGGCGTGACCATCGTCACCTCCATCATCTCGCTCCTCACGGACCGGGTGGTGAGGGAGGACCTGGCCATGACCGGGGAGATCACGCTCAGGGGCGTCGTGCTGCCCGTGGGGGGCATCAAGGAAAAGATTCTGGCCGCCCGCAGGGCGGGGTTCACCCGCCTCATCCTGCCCAAGATGAACGAGAAGGACCTGCAGGACATCGAGCCCTACGTCACCTGTGACCTCACCATCCACTTCGTGGAGAGCATCGAGGAGGTCCTGGCCATCGCCTTTGCAGGCACCGACCAGGACATCTTCCAGGCCTTCCCCCACCCGGACGTGGATGTTGCTGCCGAGGTTGCACCGAGTCCGCGGGTCTAGGGGGCGCCAGACGATCCGGCCTCCTTCGGACGTATCCGCTGGAAGGTGCCGAGGAGGTCGTTGAAGAGCCTGGCCGGACCGCAGGTCCTGACGAAGCGGACAAGGCCGTCCGTTCCCTCGGTGATCCTGGTGCAGCTCACCTTGGATATGCGGAACCCGGACGTCTCGTCCACCGGGATATCCTGGAAGGTTATCTCGCCCTGAAGCTCGTCTTTCCGTATCGCCTCCTCGATGAAGCGTTCGTCCCAGCAGTACAGGGAAAGGGTGTCTTCGCCGTCGGACAGCTCGTACCTGACCAGGATGTATTCCGCCGTCGAGCCTGGCTCCAGGCCGGACGACGTGTAGACCACATTGAGAAAGTCATGGCCGCAGACGTTCGCGGGGAAGGCCAGGAACGGCTCGCTCACCCGCACGGAACCGCCCGTGTGGTGCTCCACCACCAGGACCTCGGTGAGGGCATCGTCCCTCCTCCCCACGTGGATGTAGACCTGTTCCCGCGCATCGCCGGCGTACCAGACCCCCAGGAGCCGCTCGTCGCACCTTGGGGTAGCGGGGTCCGAGAGCGGGTGCAGCGACGTGGTGGGGCAGCAGCCAGCCTGCAGGCACCAGCACAGGAAGGCGCCCAGCAGCGTGGCGCGCACCGCGGGGCGCGGAGAGGAACGAACCGTGATCACCCCTTGCCGGGTGCAGTGCATCCGTCACCTCCCGGGAAGCCCGCCACACGGGCGGCTCGTCATCATCACCGCGTGTCCTCCCCTCATGACCCCATGCGCTCCATGGCTCCGGCCGCGGCATCAAGGGCCTGCTCCATGACATCGCTCGTATGGGCCGTGCTGATGAAGGCCGCCTCGTAGGGTGACGGTGCCAGGTACACGCCCGCCTCCAGCATGGCGTGGAAGAACCGCGCGTAGCGATCCGCATCGCTCGCCATGACATCGGCAAAGCCCTGCACCGGGCCCTGCCGGAAGAAGATCCCTGCCATGGACCCCACGCGGTTCACGGCCAGGGGGATGCCCGAGCGCACGGCCAGCTCGCCGAGCCTGTCCGTGAACGCGGCCATGGCACTGTCCAGGCCTTCATAGGGGGCCTCGTCCCTGAGCGTCCTCAGGGTGGCGATCCCTGCGGCCATGGCCACGGGGTTGCCCGAGAGGGTCCCTGCCTGATAGACCGGTCCTGCGGGCGCCAGCATGTCCATGAGGTCGGCCCTGCCGCCGAAGGCCCCCACCGGCATGCCTCCTCCGATGATCTTGCCCAGGCAGGTGATGTCCGGCTTGACGCCTGCGATGTCCTGGTACCCGCCGAACCGGAAGCGGAACCCCGTGATCACCTCGTCGAAGATGAGCAGGGCACCGTACCGGGCGGTCTGGGCGCGGAGGGCTTCGAGGAAGCCCGGCGCCGGCGGGACCACTCCCATGTTCCCCGCCACCGGCTCCACGATGACCGAGGCCACCTCAGAGCCCTGCGACCGCATGAAGGATGAAAAGGCATCCAGGTCGTTGTATGGAAGCACCGCGGTGGTGGAGGCGATGGACTCGGGCACGCCGGACGAGTCCGGGATGCCCAGCGTGAGCGCCCCGGAGCCGGCCTTGACCAGGAGGCTGTCCGCATG
>CAZNGL010000056.1:0-16814 GCA_964572405.1 uncultured Bacteriovoracaceae bacterium | reverse complement strand
ACGGGGACGGTGCGGTGAACCTGGTGGAATACATGGCAGGGACAGACCCCCTCGATCCAGAAACCCGTCCGGTGACCGACGAGGTCGTGAAGGACTTGATCGCAGAGGTGGGCGAGGTCGTGGATCTCACCACGATCGGCGGGGGTGAAGACCTGACCTTTACGCCGCTTTCGGCGGGCATGCCTGAGGTCGTCGACCAGACCGTGGTCATGGGAGACCCGGGGGCCTACCTGTACAACGCCTGCGATGCTGACGGAAACCTGGTGTACCGCGTGCGCATATCCATCACCGTGCAGATGTACGCCATGGGCTCCTTTGGTCCGGGTGCACCGTTGAATCTGAACGAACTGGTCATGGGCATCTCGCTGCACATCGGTGGGGACGCGGTCCTCAGGGACGTCCCGGTGGGAATCGGCGGTGAAGCGCCCAGCGCTGCGGCATCGGCCGTGGATACTTCCCCTGCGGTGGAATTCGACCTCATGCCCTACGGGCTCGTCCTTGCCCAACCTGCAACGGTGAGCGTGGAGATCGAGGGCGTCAACCCCACGGTGGAGCGCTACAACGACGTCACCGGCAACTGGGAGAGTGTCGCCGTGGTGAGTTCCGAAGACGGCCTGGTGACCTTCTCCACCCAACAGTTCGGAACCTTCCGCGTCAGTGCCGAGGAGGCGGAGGAATCCATGCAGGCCGCGTCGTCCGGTTCAGGCGGCGGTGGCGGGTGTTTCATCTCCACAGTCTGCAGATAGAAGAACCCCGTATCCTCTCCCCTTCACCATGCACCACAACGGCGCGGCGGTACACATATCCGCCGCGCTGTGCTATGGTGGGGCATGTCCGGTGAGGAGGATCGCGTTTCATGCCCAAGGTAAAGGACCTCATGACAACGCATGTGGTAACCATCCGTGCGGATCAGACCCTCAGACAGGCCATCGAGAAGATGACCGCGGGAAACTTCCGGCGCATCCCTGTGGTGGAGGGGGAGACGGTCGTGGGCATCATCACCGACCGGGACATCAGGCGCGCACTGAATTCGCCCGTGGTGTTCCACGAACGCTCGGCCGACGAGTACCTGCTGAATGCCGTGACCGTGGGAAGCAGCATGACGCCCCGCCCTCTGACCGTTGGCCCTGAAACCCCCGTCATCAGGGTGGCCGAACTCATGGAGCAGCGCAAGATCGGCGGATTGCCGGTGGTGGACGGATCCCGGCTGGTGGGGATCATCACCGTCTCGGACCTGATCACCTACCTGGTGGGTCTCCTGGGCAGTCAGTCCGAAGCGCGGCAGTAGTCCGCTCAGACCTCAGGGGTGTCCTTCTCCCCGGCAAAGGGGATCTCCAGTTCGTACACCCCGTATTCCAGGTGGGCCTTCAGGGGATAGCCGGCCCGGCCGAAGACCTTCATCATGGGGGTGTTCCTGGCAAGGACATCCGCTGTGAACCCGGCGATGTTCTTTTCCCTGGCGATGCGGATGAGGTATTGCAGGAGAAAGGTTCCGATCCCCCGGTCCTGCCAGTCATGGTGTGTGGTGAACGCCACCTCGGCAAAATTCGTCTGGGGGTCACGGATGTAGTGCCCCACCGCAACGATCTGTTCCCTGCTCTCGGGTTCCTCTCTCCCGGTGACCGCAGCCACCGCCATCCTGTCGTTGTAGTCGATGGCGGCCATGGGCATGGCGAGGCGGTGCGAGAAGGACTTGAGGTTCTGGAAGAACCGGGTGTACACGTCCTGCTCGGGCAGGGCATAGATCATGTCCTGGATGGCGCGCTCATCCGTGGACTTCACCGGGCGGAAGAAGATCGCGGTCCCCTTCTTGTCCGTCCAGTAGGTCTCGTACTCCCTGGGATAGATGGCTGCCGGGAGGATCTGGTCCTTGTAGACATAGCCCTGCCTCTTCGCCGCCTCCAGGAGTTCGTCCCGGAAACGGGGGTGGGCGATGGTGATCAGCGCCAGTGCGCGCTCGCGGATGGATTTCCCATGGACATACGCCACCCCGTATTCCGTGACCACGTAGTGGATGTCCCCCCTGGTGACCACCACGCCGCTGCCCGGGGAGTGGAAGGGCACGATCCTCGATGTGGTGCCGTCGTCCGTGGTGGAGGGGAGGACCATGATGGATTTGCCCCTGTGGGACATTGCCGCCCCCCGGACGAAGTCCACCTGTCCGCCGATGCCGCTGTAGAAGGAAAAGCCCAGCGAATCCGAACAGACCTGGCCCGTGAGGTCCACAGTGAGGGCGGAGTTGATGGAGACCATCCGGTCGTTTTTCGCAATGATGTATGGATCGTTCACATACCTGCACGGCTGGAACTCGAAAAGGGGGTTGTTGTGGACATAGTCGTACAGCCTCCTGGTGCCCATGCAGAACGACGCCACGATCTTGCCCGGGTGCAGGGTCTTCCTCCGGCAGGTGACCACCCCGGCCTCGATGAGGTCGATGACCCCCTCGGTGAAGGTCTCCGTGTGCATCCCCAGGTCCCGCTTGTTCATGAGATAGGGGAATACCGAGTTGGGGATCCTCCCCACCCCGGTCTGGATGGTGGACTCGTTCTCCACCAGATCCGCGATGTGCTCGCCGATGACCTTGGCGATGTCGCCGGGCGACTTCTGCTCGAACTCCAGGAGCTCCACGTCGTTCTCCACAAAGGCGTCGATCTCGCTCACATGGAGAAAGCTGTCCCCGAGGGTCCGGGGCATGTGGGGATTCACCTCCGCCACCACGTACCTGGCCACCTCTGCGGCGGTCTTGGTGATGTCCACCGAGATACCGCAGCTCACGTAGCCGTTGTTGTCTGGGGGCGATACGGTGATGAGGGCGACGTCCACGGGCATGCTCCCCCGCATCATGAGCAGGGGGATCTCGGAGAGGAAGATGGGGGTGTAGTCGGCCCTGCCTTCCTTGATGGCCCTGCGGGTGCTGGCGCCGATGAACAGGGCGTTGTGACGGAAATTGTCGTCGAACCGCTCGTCGGTGTACGGTGCGATGCCCAGGTCGAGGAAGTGGATGATCTGGGTGTCCGCGAGGTGCTCTGCCACGTCGATGAGGGTCTGGATGAGGAGCTGCGGCTCGCCACAGGCGGACCCGATGAAAACCCTGGCCCCGCGGTGGATGCGGGACAGTGCGGTCCGTGCATCGGTGAGCCGCTCCCGGTAGGTGGATTCCCAGTCGAGGATCATGGCTACTGAAAGGATAAAGACAGGGCGGGGACTTGTCAATCAGGGGGTGAAAAAAGGCGTTGAACGGGTGCTCAGGATGCTGCGTCCAGGATGCCCATGGTCACCTGGCAGGTCTTCTTCATGCCGTTCCACAGCCTGATGCCCATGTTCCGGTGCTCGTTGAGGATCTGCCTGAGCATGTACCGCTCGGTGTTGGGGTTGATGGTGATGGCCCTGAGCACCACGATCTTCCGCGGCGCGTAGCGGGTGGATTCAAGCATGGTGCGGGACACGAAGGACATGTCGTGGTCCCTGATGGTCTTGTGCAGATCGATGTTCAGCGCGTTGATCACCTTGTTGATGGTGGTGATCCTGTCGGAGTTCCTTCGGGGGTTCTTCATCAGGGACTTGAGCAGGGTCCTGAACTCCTCCGGCACGAAGCGGTAGTTGATGATGAAAAGCTCGGGCTTGTTCATGAGTTCGAACAGGGTGTCGCGCTCGATGAACTCCACGAAGGTTTTCTGGAGGTCCCGTGCATGGTCGAAGATGAGCTTGTACCCGTGCCGGCCGATGATCTTGACGGCTGCCCACGGTTTGAGGCAGGAGAACGACCGCGAGCCTTCCATGGTGAACCTGCCCAGGTCCACCGAGCCTTCGCGGATGATGTAGTTGGATGTGTGATAGAGGTTCCTCGAATCGTCTATATCCTTGAACACGCAGATGCCCATGCTGTTCGGCGCATAGAGGAGCTTGTGGGCGTCCACGGTGACGGAGTCGGCCTTCTCGATGCCCTTCATCATGTCCCGGGCGCCGTCCATGAGCAGCGCCCCGCCCCCCCAGGCGGCGTCCACGTGGAAATGGGCCCCGAGGTCCCGGGCGATTTCCGAGAGGGTGTCGAGGTCGTCGATGTTGCCCGTCTCGGTGGTCCCCGCTATGCCCACCAGTGCGACGAACTTGGTGGGCAGACCTGCGGCCTTGTCCTCCTTGCGGATCTTGTGCACGATGCACTGGAGTTTGTTGATGTCGATCTTGTTGATGCAGGGCTGCACCGGTACGCGGATGATGCCCTGCTCCCCCACACCCAGGATGGTGCCTGCCTTGCAGATGGAGTAGTGGCCGCGCTTGGAGACCAGGACGAGCGCCTGCCGGTAGCCGTAGTGGTCCAGCGCCCTGGCGAGACCTTCCACCCTGACCCCGCGGAAGCCTTTCCTGTCCGGCGGGAACGCCTTGGCCATGGCCAGGATCAGGGCGGTGAGGTTGGCAAGGGTGCCATCGGAGGTGATGTTGCCCAGTGCGATCCTGGGGTTCTGGATGTGCTTCTTGTAGAACTCCGTGCTGTTCTTGTAGATGAGCTGGTGGATCCAACACAGGAACTCCCGCTCCACAAAGGATGACGCCTTGGCGCTCTCGATCTTCACCTGGTTCTGGTTGAGGCTCACCGCGATCATCTCCAGCAGGATCATGAAGTAGGGGATGGCGCTGGTCATGTGGCCGATGTAGTAGGGATTTGCAACCTTCACCGAGTGCTTGATGATGTTGTTCTTGATCTCGTCCAAAACATCCCTGATGAGCTGGGGCTGGGAGGGCATCTCGATGTTGCAGAATATCCTGGCCAGGTCCTCCATGGAGATGGACGAGTGGATGCCACCCTTTTCCTTGAAGAAATCGTGGATCATGTCCAGGAGATGAACCCCGAACTCCACGAACCTGTCCGACGAGTCGGGCATGATGAAAAGCTTGCGCATGTACTCGGGGGTGCTCTCGATCTTTCTGTCATGAAGCACGCCGCCAAGCTTTAAAGACTCCATGGACAGTCCTCTTTCTTCCCTTAACGGTAATAATCATATATATCATAACGACGTGTTTTGAAAAAGGAGAAACTGTTCGCCGCACATGGAGAAACCGACCCTCTACCTCGTTCCCACCCCCCTGGGAAACCTCAAGGATATCACCCTGCGCGCCCTCGATGTGCTCAGGGAAGCAGACCTCGTCGTCTGTGAAGACACCAGGCGTACCAGGAAGCTCATGACACACTACGGCATCACGGTTTCCCTCGTGTCATGCAACCGTTTCAGCGAGGCGAGGCGGGCGGAATACATTCTGGGGAAGCTGGATGAGGGGAAGACCGTGGCCATGGTGAGCGATGCGGGGACACCGGCGGTTTCCGACCCGGGATCGCGCCTCATCACCCTGGCCCGCAGCCGGGGAATGAGGGTGGAGGCCCTTCCAGGCCCCTCGGCACTGATAACCGCCTTTTCCGCATCCGGATTCGATCTGCCGCTGCGCTTCATAGGGTTTTTCCCCCGGACCAGGGATGCCATGGAACAGGAGATCCGGAAGATGGCCATCACCCCTGAAGTCACCATCTTCTACGAGTCCCCCCTGAGGCTGGCCCGGACCCTGGACCTCATGTACGCCGCCATGCCCCACCGGGAGATCTGCGTTGCCAGGGAGTTGACCAAGATCCACGAGGAATACCTCGTGGGCACGGTGGAGGAGGTCCTGGGGCGTGTGACGGACACCCGCATCAGGGGAGAGATCACGGTCCTGGTCAAGGGATCGTCATCTCTCGATGACCTGTCGGCCTCTGCGTGCGAGGAAACGGCGCGGGACCTCCTGGCGCAGGGGTATTCACCCCGGGACGTGCTCCGCCTCCTGTCCCGGGAAACAGGCATTACCAGGAACGAATTGTACCGCATGCTCCTCGCGCTGAAAAAACCGTAAAGTAATGCGAACGCCTTCCGATAAGAGAAGTGTAGAACTCTTGAAAGGGGTCCGCCATGAAGGTCAGTCCTGAAATGGGAAGCGTGATTAACGTTATCAAGAAGGAAAAGGACGAGCAGTACCAGAAAAAGGTCCAGGACGACCTCGCCCAGGAGCGTATCGAGGATATCGTCAGCGTGGAGAACAGGCAGGCCTCGCGGTCCCGGGTGGAAAGCGTGGAGGAGGCGAGGGAGATCCTGTCCGCAGTGACCAAGGACATGGAGAACGTGTCCTCCAGCCTCTACAAGCTGAATTTCCAGAGGGTCTCGAAGATCATCAACTGATCCGAGCGATCCCCACGAAGGAAGATCACACCAGGCCGGCTCTGTCCGGCCTTTTCTTTTTGCATGCCCCGATGGACGGGAGGGCGGGTGCTACACCGCCTGTTCAATGATGTCCGAGGTTTCCTCGGAGTCGATGGTGACCTTGCGGATGCGCCTCAGATCCCTGGTGATCTCGGGGATGAGGATGCTGTCCATCCGGGGTGGTTTGTTGATGAAGCGGTAGTAATCATCGCCGATGTAGGGGCCGGTGATCTCCTGGGTGAAGTTCTTTGCGGCGATGTCGGATATGGCGAGGATGGAGAGCTCCTTGATGATGTCTTTGTCTGACTGGGCGAGGTCCCTCAACGGCCAGAACATGGGCCAGTGATGCCTGGATATGCACGAAACGAGCCGGGCAGGCATGCTCCAGCGCTGGGCAAGGATGCCGCCCAGGGTTGCATGGTCGATGCCGTAGAGATCGATCTCCTGTTTCAGGTGCTGCCTGGGGTCGACGGAGAACCCTCCTCCTGGCTGCGGCAGGGAACGGTACATGATGTTCCTTGCTATGTCGTGCAGCATGCCCAGGGTCACCATGGTACCGCCCGGGACATTGAGCCGGCTGACGCTGGTCAGGTACGCGGCGATATTGGAGGTCAGGTTGGCGTGCACCCACTCGGCCTTGTCGGGCTGAATGCCGATCTTGCGGGTTCTCTCTTCCATGACGATGCGGTAGATCTCGTTGTACCCGAGGATCACGATGGCATTGAATATGTTGTCCACCTTCTGGAGCAGGCCGTAGTACGGGGAGTTCACCCTCCTGAGGATGAAGGACGTGAGGCCCTGGTCCTGGATGATGATCTTGCTGATGTCCTTGGGATTGATGTCCGGGTCGTTCAGCCTGGATGAAAGCTCGGTGATGAGCGGCGATATGTTCTCGATCCCGCTGATGACCTTTTCTATCTCCGGGGGCAGCTCAGGGGCCTTCTCACGGTCCGGTTTCCACTCGAGGTTGTATACGTCCATGAACGACTGGATGTCCTCGTTCGAAGTCACGGTGACATAGCGGGCAGGCGACTTTTTGAGAACCGGCTTCTTCTCCGCCTTCTTGAAGCCGCTGAGCATGATCGTCAAGGCGGCCCCTGCAGCGAGCACAATGATAATCCAGAGGATTACAGTCATATCCATCATCAGTCTTATCGGGATTTGCAGGAACGCCCTTTAGGGTAATTTCATGGACAACTCAAAACGTACCCATCGAACCGTCCAGGGGGTTGACAGGCCTCCATGCAGGGGGCGTCGCCCGCCCGCGACGGATGCGCAGGTGGACCGACCCTTAAGAAACATCGCCCATTTTCCGAGGATGGTAGTGTGCACGACAAGAGAAACCCGGTTCTAGAACGGGAACGGATCTTGGACATCCTGGCCAGGGCCCCGGACATCCTGACCCTTCCCACCATCATCCATGAGATCATGGAGGTGATCTCCAGTAAGAGCTCGTCCGCCACCGATCTCACCACCATCATCGAGAGCGATCCCGCCCTCACGGCGAGGATCCTCACGGTGGCGAACTCCCCTTACTACGGGTTCGTCAAGAAGATATCGAACGTGACGCATGCCGTGGTGGTCCTGGGCTTCCAGGAGATCCAGAACATCGCACTGAGCATGTCCGTGCTCCAGATGTTCGACCGCAAGGGGTCCGAATTCTCCGAGCAGCTCTGGCGCCACTGCTTCTCGGTGGGTGTCGGCACCAGGATGGTCGGGAAATACCTCAACCTGAAGATCGACGGAAAGTTCTTCGTGAGCGGGCTCCTGCATGACGTGGGCAAGATCTTCATCTCCCAGTACCTGTCGGAGAGCTTCCACCGGATCCTGAGCGCCATGGACGACGAGGGGAACCTGTACGGGTACCACGCCCTGGAGGAACGGATCCTCGGGATAACCCACCAGGAGGTGGGCCAGATACTGCTCGGTTCCTGGATGTTCCCTCCGGACGTGAGGGATGCCGTCGCGTTCCACCACGATCCGGCAGCCTCGCAGGGGAACCAGCTGCTGGGCGCGTGCGTGCACCTCGCCGATGTCCTGTGCACCGCCCGGGGGATAACCCCGGTGAAGGACCACCACTTCGTCACCATCAACCGGAGCGTCCTGCCCATCATCCAGGAGCACAGGCACAGCTTCGGCACCGTAGACATGGTGTCGCTCATGGAGCAGCTCGACATAGAGATCGACCGACAGGGGAGCTTCCTCTCCGTGTTCAGGAAACACTGACATGCATATCGCGGTCCAGGACTGTTCGACAGGCCTTCCCCACGGACCGTCCGGTCAGATCCTGCTCAGTAGCCTTCCCAGCAGGGTGTACCCCTCTTCGACGAACAGGCCCGAGGCCCGGGCGTGTTCCTCGGTGAAACCCCTCGAAGTGTTCGTCTGTCTGGTGCTGTCATAGAGGATGTAGGGCACCGGGTCTGCGGTGTGCGTCTTTCTGGCGATGGGCGTGGGGTGGTCGGGCATGACCAGGACCCTGAAGGGCGTTGCCGAGCCCTGCATTCCCTGTGCGATGGCCCCCACGATCCTGGCGTCGAAGTCCTCGATGGCCTGGATCTTCTTGTCCAGGTACCCCCCGTGCCCCGCCTCGTCCGGCGCCTCCACGTGGACGTAGACGAGATCGTGGCGTGCAAGGGCATCGAGGGCGGCCCGGGCCTTGCCCTCGTAGTTGGTGTCGATCCATCCGGTGGCGCCCGGCACGACGATGATCTCCATGCCCCGCAGCCTGCCGAGCCCCCGGAGAAGGTCCACGGCGGAGATCATGGCACCGGAGATGCCGTACTCTTCCTGGAGGGTCCGGGCCTGCATGGCCTTTCCCTCCCCCCATGGCCACAGGGAGGTCGCCGGCCGAAGGCCCTTCTCCCTGCGTGCCCGGTTGACGGGGTGGTCCTTCAGAAAGGCCATGGACCTGTGGATCACATCCACCAGCAGGGGGTCGTCGGGCAGGTACTGATCCACAGGCTCCCCGGTGATGTCGTGGGGCGGAGTGGTCTTCAGACCGGCTCGATCATATCCCTTGACGACCATGAGGTGGCGGTACTCGATGCCGGGGTACATGGCGATGGCGGGAATGTCGCTCACGGTCTGCCTGAGGTCCATAATCAGCACACGGGCCTCTTCGGTGGATATGTGACCCGAGCAGTAGTCCTCCATGACGGTCTTCCCGTCCTGGTCCGACAGGGTCACCAGGTTGATCCTGAAGGCCGTGTCGTCGGGGGAGAGCGCCACACCCATGCTCACGGCCTCGATGGGCGCGCGGCCGGTGTAGCAGGCGCCCGGGTCGAGTCCAAGCACCGCCATGTTGGCCACGTCACTGCCCGGCGGGAATCCTTTCTTCACGGTGCGTGCCATGCCGAGTTCGCCCCTTGAGGCCAGGCCGTCCATGACCGGCGTGCGGGCCACCTCCAGGGGGGTCTTCCCCTGGAGAGCCTCCAGGGGCTCGTCCGCCATGCCGTCACCGAGCAGGATGAGGTATTTCATTCGATCTGGCACGTCATTTCCCTTCCTGGAGATCACGGCTTCTTGTTCTTGAGCCTTCTGTCTTCCACCCGGATGACCACGGGCATGCCGCTCACCTCGGACAGCTTCGATATCGCCTGGACGGCGCTGCGCATGTCCGACTCCCTGGCTTCGTGGGTGAGCAGGACCACTGGCACGAAGTCGGTGTCCTCGCTCCCCTTCTGCATCACCGAGACGATGCTGATGTCCCGCTCGCCGAGAATGCCAGCGACCTTTGCCAGCACCCCGGGTTTGTCCAGTGCGTTTATCCTGAGATAGTAGTTCGTGTGTATGTCGTCAATGGGCATGTACTTCTTCGGTACCGAGCTGCCCTTGCGGTACCCCAGGTGCGGGATGCGGCCTGCGATGCCCGCAAGGATGTTCCTGCCGATGTCAGCGAGGTCGCTCACCACGGCGGATGCCGTGGGCATCATGCCTGCGCCCCTGCCGTAGAAGAGGGTGGAGTCCACGATGTCTCCCCGGACGTAGAAGGCGTTGAACACCCCGTCCACTTTGGAAAGCAGGTAGTTGAAGGGCACCAGGGTGGGGTGCACCCTCGCCTCCACCTTGCTGCCCCGGTCGATGGTGAGCGCCAGGAGCTTCACCTTGTACCCGAGCTCGCGGGCGAAGGTCACGTCCAGCTTGTCGAGGTTGGTGATTCCCTCCACGTACACACCCTTCATGTCCGGCGGGACACCGTACGCCAGGCTGGTCACCAGGGCGAGCTTGTGGGCCGCATCGATCCCCTCGATGTCCAGGGTCGGGTCCGCCTCGGCATAGCCGAGCTCCTTGGCCTGGCCAAGGGCCTCGGCGAAGCTGGACCCCTTCTCCCCCATCTCGGTGAGGATGTAGTTGCAGGTGCCGTTCAGGATTCCGTAGATGAAGGTGTAGTTGTTGGCCACCAGGGCCTCGCGGAGCGTCTTGATGATGGGTATGCCGCCCCCCACCGCGGCCTCGTAGTAGAGGTCGCGGCCGTAGGTCTGGGCAGCGTCGAAGAGCTGCCTGCCGTGCGTCGCCAGCAGGGCCTTGTTCGCCGTCACCACGTGCTTGCCCTTCTTCAGCGCGTTGAGGATGAAGGTCTTCGCCGGATCGGTCCCGCCGATGAGCTCTATGATGATGTTGATCTCCGGATCGTTGATGAGCCTGTTCGCGTCGGTGGTGAGCATGCCCTCCGGGATGGTGACGCCGCGGTCGCGGGTGATATCCACGTCGGCGATCCCCTTCAGGGACAGGGAGAACCCGAGCCTGTCCTCCAGCAGGGCGCCGTTCTCGAGCAGGGTCTTGGCGACGCCGGTTCCGATGGTGCCCAATCCGATGAGGCCGATCTGAATCTTGTCCATGCAGTCTCCTTTATGTACTGTGAGGGTTCATCACGGAACGCGCCTGTTCCTCATCTCTTCCAGGACCTCTCCGGCGCGGTAGGAGCTCCTCACGTGCGGTCCGGCGATACAATAGCCTATGCCGAGTGATTCCGCAAGCTTGGACCATGCGGGGTAGCACCCGGGCTCCCAGTAGCGCGCCACCGGTGTCTGGGACCTGGTGGGCCGGAGGTACTGGCCGATGGTGACCACGTCGCATCCGGCATCCGCCAGGAGGGCAAGGAGACCCTCGATCTCGTCCCGGTCCTCCCCGAGTCCCACCATGAAACCGGATTTCACGAGCGTATCAGGATGCCGGTTCTTCACGTGCCCGAGGATCGAAAGGCTCCGGTGCAGGCGAGCCCCGGGCCGGACGGCAGGGTACAGCCGGGGTACGGTCTCCACGTTATGTCCGAACACATCGGGTCCCTGCTCGAGCACGCTGTCCACGAGGTCCATCCTGCCGGAAAAGTCCGGGCACAGGACCTCAACGGTGCACCCGGGGTTGTGCGTCCTCACGCTCCTGATGGTGGCGGCAAAGGCTGATGCCCCCCGGTCGGGGATGTCGTCCCGAGTGGGAGAGGTGAGGACCGCATGTCGCAGGCCCATGTCCTGCACGGCCAGCGCGACATTGTCGGGCTCCCGGGGATCGGGCGGGGCGGGCGTCCCGTGGTTCACCGAACAGAAGGCGCAGGCACGGGTGCAGGTGTCGCCCAGGATGAGGAACGTGGCGGTGGGCCTGCTGAAACATTCGGATATGTTCGGGCACCGCGCCTCCTCGCAGACCGTGGAGAGCCTCGAACGCCTCAGCCGCGCCTTCAAGTCGTGCAGGGATCCCAGGTCCTTGGTCTTCTTCAGCCAGGCAGGCAGCCTGTCGGTGGCATCAGGGGGTGTTGTCGGGGATGTCATAGGGTCTTTCCGGGGATGCCGGGGGTGCACCCCGGGCAGGAAGTGTGCTCACCCGCTCATTCAGTTCATCCAGCCGCCGGTTCAGGCGGCGCTCCTGGTCCTGGCGGTCACTGCCCGACAGGATGCTGAACAGGATGGCCGTGAGCGTGCCCGCCACGAAGCATGCGAAGAGGACGAGGTAGAGGGGATAGGACCTGGTGGAGAACCAGAAGAAGTGGACGTCGGCGCTGCCCTGGTTGGATACGCCGAACAGGATCCCCACAACGGCGAGGACGAGGAAGAGGGCTGCCTTCAGGTAGATCACGCGAGGTTCTCCCTGATCTTGTCAAGGGTGCTGACGATGTGCTCGGAGATGACATGCACGTCGCCCAGGACGGGCATGAAGTTGGTGTCCCCCTTCCATCGCGGCACGATGTGCATGTGCAGGTGGTCCGCGATGCCGGCGCCCGCCACTGCGCCGAGGTTGCAGCCGACGTTGAATCCATCCGGCGACATGCCCTTCCGGATGGCCCTGACGATGTCCTGGACCATGGACAGCATCTCGGAGAGTTCCTCTGCCGTCAGTGCGGTGAGGTCTCCGGTATGGCGGTACGGCGCCACCATGCAGTGGCCCGTGGTGTAGGGGTAGCGGTTCATGACGGCAAAGCACTGCTCGCCCTTCTTCAGGATGAGCCCGTCTCGCTCGGTTGCCGCGGAGCACAGGACGCACCCGGGGCCCTTTTCCGAGATGATGTAGTCAATCCTCCACGGTGCCCAGATCGTGTTCATATGGGTATGATGTCTCCTGTAATGGTGGCCCCCTCCACGGTCATTATACCGATGGACCGGGTGCTTGTAAATCGGGACTCCAGGGGTGAGCCAGGGTTGAAGAAGAAGATCCCTGCTTCATGGGCCGCGAACCCCTCGTGGGTGTGACCGTACACGATGGCGTCCACCCCCGGCAGTGCTTCCCTGATGCGCCTCCTGATTCCGGAGGGCGCCCCCCACCCGTGCATGACGCCCAGGGTGATCTCCTCCACCTCGATGATTCTCTGCACCGGGTACGAGGCCCTCACGTCGTACCCGTCCATGTTGCCGCACACCGCCACCACGTCCATGCCCAGGGAGCGGAACACGTCGAGCACCGAGCCGTGCACCATGTCACCGGCATGGATGATCAGGTCCACATCCGCGAAGTGTTTCCGGACGAGCGCCTCCAGACGGTCGTCGGGACCGTTCAGGTGTGTGTCGGAGATGACGCCGATCCGTTTCACGACGATGTCGAACCCCCTGTCCTCGTGCTACAGGAAGGCATCCGCGTCCGCATAAAGGTTCTTCACATCGTACACCACGCAGTCTCTGGCCTTGAGTTGACCCAGGTCGAGGGCTTTGAAGGCGTCGTGGGCCACGGCCACCATGATGCCCTCGTAGGCGGAGGTGAGCTGCTCCGGGCGCGACTTGATCTTGATACCGTACTCGTGCCTGACCTCGTCCGGGTCCGCCACGGGGTCGTAGACCTCCACGGCGCAGTCGAAGTCCTGGAGCTGCCTGATCACGTCGATGACCTTGGAGTTTCTGATGTCCGGGCAGTTCTCCTTGAAGGTGACCCCCAGCACCAGGATGGTGGTGTCCGTGATGCGGTGGTTCTTCTTGATCATGAGCTTGATGAGCTGGGTGGCCACATACCTGCCCATGCCGTCGTTGATCCTGCGGCCCGCAAGGATGACCTGGGGGATGTACCCGAGGCTCTCCGCCTTGTGGGTGAGGTAGTAGGGGTCCACGCCGATGCAGTGCCCGCCAACCAGGCCCGGCGAGAAGGGCAGGAAGTTCCACTTGGTCCCGGCCGCCTCGAGGACGTCCGAGGTCCTGATCCCCATGCGCGCGAAGATCAGGGCGAGCTCGTTGACAAAGGCGATGTTGATGTCGCGCTGGGCGTTCTCGATGACCTTGGCCGCTTCCGCCACCTTGATGGAGGGCGCCCGGTGGGTGCCGGCAATGATGATGGAGCGGTACAGGTCGTCGATGACCTGTGCGGCGTGCGGGGTGGAGCCCGAGGTGACCTTCCTGATGGTGGTGACGCGGTGGGCCTTGTCACCGGGGTTGATGCGCTCCGGGCTGTATCCGCAGAAGAAGTCCACGTTGCATTTCAGACCGGAGACATGTTCGATGACCGGCACGCAGTCCTCCTCGGTGCAGCCCGGGTACACGGTGGATTCGTACACCACGATGTCCCCCGCTCCGATGACCCTGCCAACGGTCTCGCTGGCCTTCAGCAGCAGGGATATGTCGGGCCTGTTGTAGGCGTCGATGGGGGTCGGCACGGTGACGATGTAGGTGTTGCAGGGCTTCAGGTCGTCCGTGTTGGTGGTGTATGTAAGATGGTGTGCCGCCCTGAGCTCGTCGCCGCTCACCTCGAGGGTTCTGTCCACATGGTTTTTCAGCTCCTCGATCCGTTTGGTCTGGATGTCGAAGCCCGTGGTGGGGTAGCGCTTCCCGAACTCCACGGCCAGGGGTAGTCCCACGTATCCGAGCCCGATGACCCCAATGCGGTGCTCCATGCAACCTCCATTCACACAGGTGAGATGGGCCGCTTATACCGTAAAGGGGGTTCGGGGTGCTACTGGAAACTCGCCTGTGTGCCCCCGGTCAGAGGCGCGGCAGGGCATGTGCCGCACCCCGGAAGCCTCATCAGAACGGGGCGAATTCCACCCGCCTGTTGCGGGCCCTGTCATCGTCGGTATTGCCCGGGGCGATGGGCCTGGTGAGGCCGAAGCCTTTTGTCCTGAGCCGTTCTGCCGGGACCCCCCTGCCGGCGAGGTACTGCTGAACCGATGCGGCTCGCTTCTCGGAGAGTCTCATGTTGTACGCCGGGGTCCCCACGTTGTCGGTGTGACCCTGGATCTCCATGTTCACCCCGGGGTTGGCCAGGAGGTACTCCACCACCTGGTCGAGGACCGGCAGTGATTCCGCCTTGAGGTCGGCCTTGTTGAAGGCGAACAGGATGTTCCGGAAGATGATGGAACCCTGCAGGGAAGCAGGCGGACAACCGCTCGGCTCCACCGGGGTCCCCTTCGGGGTGTCGGGGCACTTGTCCAGGCAGTCCGGAACACCATCGGCATCGGCGTCCTTCAGACACCAGTCCACCTCCGTGCAGCCCGGAGGGCCGTCGGGGCACGGTCTCTTTTCCTCCACGACCACCGGGGCCTCTACAACCACCGGGGGCGCCAGTTCCACCGGCACCGCGATCTCGGAAGGCTTCTCCCCGAACCCCATCTGGAGGGTGAGCCCGGCGCTGGCGAGGAAGTTGTGACAGAGCCCGTCGGTGGCGAAGTCGAGGAGGTATCGCAGGTCTCCCCGCAGGGCGAGGTCCCTGGTGATGAAGTACTTCAGTCCCGTGCCGGCGTCGAAGATGAAATCGGAGTCCTTGTCGAACCCGCGCCGGTCGGAATTGATGGTCTGCATGCCTATGCCGCCGGAAACATATGGCACGATGCGGTCCGGGAGTCTGCCCGTGAGGTGGTGGATCAGATCGAGCCGGTAGAGGAAGACCTGCGCGTCATACCCGTCCATCTCCGATCCGGCCGAGTTGAACGTGAACTCGAACCCTGCCTTTTCAGAGAAATTGAGCCCGACCCCGAGTCCCCAGGCGATGCCGCTGTCGATGTCCAGGGAGCTGTCGGGCACGTACGCACCGAGATACGGGGTGACGTTCACGGTGCCGCCCCTGTTCTGGGCGTCGGCGACGCCGGGGACGGTCAGCAGGAACACGACGGGCATGAGCGCTGCCATGCGCATGAAATGACGGATATTCATGAAGGCTTTCTCCTCCTCATCATAGGGCTTCGCACAAACACACTGTGAAAGGGAAACTGTACCATCCAGGGGGTGAAAAGTCCATATCTTTCATGAATTCAGAAGGATAATCTCCCCGCACGGCCCTCGCGGGGAGGGCTCCATCCTTGACAGGGTGGTGTAAAAGCACTAGACAGATAACCGTTTTCCTGCTCCACAGACTGCACAGAGGCTGGAGAAATCATGGATAAGAAGATCTCGCGCATCGGTGTCTTCGACTCCGGGATCGGCGGGCTCACCGTGCTGAAGTGCCTGCTGGACCTGGTCCCGAAGGTGGACATGGTATACCTGGGGGACACGGCCCGTCTCCCCTACGGGACAAAGTCCTCCAGGACCATTGTGAGGTACAGCCTGCAGTGCGCCCGTTTCCTCGCCTCCATGGACATCGACATGCTCGTGGTGGCGTGCAACACGGCCAGCGCCCATGCGCTCCCCGCACTGCAGGAAGAGTTCCACATCCCGGTGGTGGGCGTGGTGGAGGCGGGGGCTCAGGCCGCCGTTCAGACAGGCGGCAGGCGGATCGGGATCATCGGGACCTCGTCCACCATCAAGAGCAGGGCCTACGAGGAGACCATCAAGGCGTTGAAGCCCGATGCCTCCATCTTCGCCCAGGCATGCCCGCTGTTGGTCCCCCTGGTGGAGGAGGGCTGGCACGACGACGAGGTCACGGCCCAGGTTGCCTCCCGGTACCTGAAGGACCTCATCACGGCACACATCGACACCCTGCTCCTGGGGTGCACCCACTACCCCCTCCTGAAGGACGTCATCTCCAGGATCATGGGGGACTCGGTGAAGATCGTTGACTCCGCCCTGTCCACGGCCGGGGTGGTGAAGTCCGTTCTTGACCGGCGGGGTTGCACCGGTGGCGAGGGCAGGGTGACGTATCACCTCACCGACTCCTCGGAGCGGTTCATAGAACTGGGAGAGCTCTTCCTGGGATGTGAAATGAAGTATGTATACGATGTGGATCTTTGTGTATAATGGAGGATGTGGGGGT